>NZ_JAOSHO010000068.1 GCF_025917275.1 Pseudomonas agronomica
GCCGTGACCGCAGCAACGGATATGTACCCGGAAAACGACCCTGCCAGTTAAAAACTGTTACCTATGTGAGTGAACTGAAAAACCTTCCAACAACCCTCACCCCCAACGCCGAGGCTCCCCAACCAACTGCCCCTGCACCCCAAACAACCCCATCTCCCGAATCACCGCCAACTCCCCCTCCGTCTCCACCCGCTCGGCAATCAACGGCAGGTCGATACTGTGGGCAGCACGCTGGATAGCCTCGATGAACAAGCGCTTATCACTTTCCTGATCAATCGCGCGGATGTAACTGCCGTCGATTTTCAGATAAGCCAACCCCAGCCGTGACAAGTTACCGATCATGCTGAACCGCCCGCCAAAGCGCTGCAGGCTCAAGGAGAAACCAAGCTCGCGCAACTGCCGGGTCAATTGCTCCAGCACCGCTTGCTCGGGCAACTGCTCCTCACCGATCTCCAACGTCAGGCGCGACCCAAGGTTGGAGTGGGACCGCAGTATTTCAAAAACCTTGGCCAGCGCCTGCGGATCGGCCAGCGTGGCGGAAGACAGGTTCAACGCCAATGACTGCTCGTGCCCGGCCATCTGCTTGAGCACTTGTTCGAGCATCAGGCGATCCAGTCGCGCGGTCCAGTCAAAGCGCTCCAGCCAAGGCAGGAAACGCCCGGCGGGGATGGTCTGGCCCTGCTCGTCGAGCAGCCGCGACAGCACCTTGTAATGCAGCACCACCTGGGTGTCCTGGGCGGCCACCACGGGCTGGAAATACAGCTCGAAACGTTGATTGTCCAGGGCCTGGTCAAGCAGGTTGTGCCAGGCATGGTGATCATCGCCGACGCTGGCCGATGCGCTGTGATCCAGGCAGGCCCAGCTCGGTTCGCCCTGGCTTTCGGCCTGGGCTAGGGCCTGGTCGCCGAGCTGGAGCACCGCTTGCGGCGAGTCACCGTGGACGAACGGCGCCAGCCCGATGGAGGCCACCGTCGCCATGTCCGTCGCGCCGGTGGCATGCAGGCTTGCCAACGCCGCTTCGAGGTTTTGCGCCAGTTGCAGCGCCTCCTCACGAACCAGCCCGGGTGCCAGCACGGCGAACTCACCACCGCGAATACGCGTCACCAGGTTAAGGGTTTCCGGGTAGCGAGCGCACTCACGCGACAATTGCTCGCCCACCGCCTTGAGCAACTGATCGGTGCGCTGCCCGCCCAGCCGCTGGTTCAGACCGGCAAGATCCTTGACCCGCAACAGCAGCAGATAACCGGAACTGGCCTGCTCGGGATTGCTCACCCGTGCATGCAACTGCATCTCGAAATAGCGCCGGTTGGCCAATCCGGTGAGGTTGTCCTGGTACGACTCGATCCGCAGTTTTTCACTGCGCTCGGCCTGTTCCTGGAACAGCGCCTTGAGCTTCTCGACCATCTGGTTCATCGCCTGCACCACCCGGCGCAGTTCAGGGGTGCGTGGCAGCTCCGGCAGGCTCAAGAACTCGCGCCGGGCGATGGCGTGGGACTGATGCACCATGTAGTCCAGCGGCTTGAGCTGGCGACGCAGCAGCAAGGCCCCCAACACCGCGCTCACGGCGCCGCACAGCAATAGCCAGCCCAGGCTGCCCAGGGCGCTCTGCCACAGCTTGGCGAGGGCGAACATCGGATGGCTGACCACTTCGACCCGCGCCGCCTGCTCCCAGCCGCGGCTGACGATCGCATCGCCGCCCGCCGGCTCCAGGCCAATGAGCTTGATGAACCACTGAGGAACGCTGCCGGCGTCAGGGGTACCGGTGCGCTCGACCAGGGTCTTGTCGGTGGCCACATCGACCACGCGGATGCTTGCGTAGTAGCCGCTGTCGAAGATCGAGCTGACCATCAACTCGACCATCGCCGGGTCGTCGATGTTCGGCGTCAAGGACAGTGCCAGTGCCGTGGCTGCGTCTTGGGCGTGGGAACGCAGTTGATTGACGTACTGGGCCCGCGAGCTCTCCAGGCTGACCATGAAGCTGCCGCTGAAGGCAACCACCAGGAACAGACAGATAGCGATCAACAGCTGTTTGAACAAGGACATCTGAGCGCGCGCTCCTAGTTAGTCGTCTCGACCGGAAAACCTTCGGCCTGCATTTTCTTCAACACATCCTGCCACCGCGACAGGCGCTTGGTATCACTCACTTTCTTGTTGCCCTTGGTGCCCGGCAGCCACAGTCCCTCGGCGTTGAAGGAGTAGACCGGGAGCAAGTCGGTTCGCTGGCTGGCCGGCAGGATGCCGTCGATCAGGCTGTCGAGTACCAGCGGCATCGCCTCAGGGGTGGCGTAGTAGGTGAGCACCATGTGCGCACGGTTCTGCCGCAGGGCCTTGACGTAGGTGATGCGCAGCTTGTCACTGGAAACGCCGAGGTGACGCAGGCTGAAGTACTTGGCAATCGCGTAGTCCTCGCAATCGCCGGCGCCCTTCCACAGCGCCTGGATCGGGGTTTCCCAGTAATCGACCTCCCGCCACAGGTCGATGTCTTCCACGTAGCGCACCTTCTTGTTGAAAAACAGGTTCACCACCTTGAGCTGTTCCAATTCCGGAATCTGCTTCTGGGTCGCCAGCAATTCCTGCCATGCATCGATCCGCTGCTGCCCTTCTCCCAGCGGTCCATATAATGCTTGCGCCCGCCGGCTGATCTGCGCAAAGTCCCAGTCGGCGTGCAGGCCACCCAGCATCAGGCCCGCCAGCAGCAATGCCGAGCACAGCCAGCGCAAGAACCTGAGGACTGGGAAAGGTGCAGCCAAGGGAAATACGTCCGAAAAGGGCGGTTGGAAAATTCGTTGGATGGTGAAGCCTGGCCCGGCAAAAAACAATGGCAGGTTGCAATCACCGCAAGCAGACTAAACTCTAGTTCAGGAACCGGCGCCGCGAGACTTTGACGGCTTGGCAATCTGTAACTAATGTTGGCTTGGATCCAATTTTCGTTACTACCAGTCAGGTGTTGTCGTGACACAGAAGCCCAAACCGTTAAGCACTATCCAGGTCAACGGCCCCATTCCCGCAGCCCAGGCGCGCTCGATCATCGAAAGCTCCTTGCGCGAGGCCATCCTTGACGGGCGCCTGCCCAGCGGCACGGCGTTGCGCCAACAGGAACTGGCCGACCTGTACGGCGTCAGCCGCATGCCGGTACGCGAGGCGCTCCGCCAGCTCGAGGCGCAGTCGTTGCTCACGGTGGTCCAGCACAAGGGCGCCGTCGTGGCCCCGTTGATCACCAGCAATGCCGTCGAGACCTATGCCCTGCGTTCGGTCCTGGAAGGCTTCGCCCTGCGCCTGTCCATTCCGCTGCTCGACGACAACGACCTGGCGATGGCCGCCCAATACATCGACCAGCTCGAAGGGCAGGCCAATTATGCCGAGATCGCCAGGCTCAACCGCCTGTTCCACATGTCCCTTTACCACAGGGCGCCCAACGCCAAGCTGCTGGACCTGGTCGAGCGTGAACTCAACGAAGAAGAACGCTTCGTGCGTTTTCACCTGTCGTCCATGGGCCTGGGCAAGCTGACCCAGGATGACCATCGCGCGATGCTCGCCGCCGCGAAAGCCAAAGATATCGATCAAGCGGTTCGTTTACTGGAAGAGCATCTGGAAAAAGCCTCCGTCACCATGCGTCGGCACCTGGAACATTAATCGAGCTGCCCTCCAGCGCCGACCATCTGGCCGGCGCAGCATTTTCTTACATATCCTTCCTACATCCCAAATTCCCCGTCCGACACGGCCCGGCCGCGATTGCGTCCCGTCGCGGCATCAGCCCAATGGAACTGCTGTCGATTTGGGCTCACTCTTGCGCTTGTCGATTCAAAAACAGACCTGAAGAAGTCAGCGCCCGGCAGTAGCCAGGCGAATCGAAGCCATTACGCAAGGAGCGTCGCCCAACTGGCGGAAGGCCCGGTAGTCCGACCGGTACTCCGCCCTTAAAACACTTACTTCTTAATTTCCCGATTCCTGAAGTGCTCCGAGTGAGGCATTCACTCGAAACATTCGATTCTGATAGTTATAAATCGGAAGGAGCAACTTCGCCCCAATAAAACTTTAATCCGAAGTTTTAACTCACCTCTTCGCGCCCAATAAAACATCAAATTCAAATAACTAAGAAATAACTTGCAGACCCTTTAAGTCTTGTACTAATTTTTAACTCGTCGAATAGTTATCGACCATTACAACCCCGACAAAACGCTTCTAGCACAGGCGCATCGGCCCGAAACGAGCAACAAACAAAAATACTGGAAACTATGGACTCCGGCTCAAGCACTTGCTCGCCTCTTGAAAAGAAAGCGAGCAACTTCCGGACAAACATCATTGATGAGGACGTTCCAATGCAGCCAACCAAAGAACAACTATCTCTGAAAAAACACGCACTTGGTCAACACCCTGTTTTTTCCGAAATAACATCAATTGACCTGTTGCGCCGCTTTATGGAAAGCCATGTTTTTGCCGTTTGGGACTTCATGTCCCTGACCAAGCGCCTGCAACGGGAACTGACCTGTGTACATCTGCCGTGGCTGCCACCGGCCGACCCGCACGCTGCGCGACTGATCAACGAGATTGTCCTGGGCGAAGAGTCCGACGATCGCCCCGGCGCGGGCTATTGCAGCCATTTCGAATTGTACCTGGACGCCATGCGCGAGGTCGGCGCGGACACCCGGGCGATCGAACGATTCATTGCGCTGCAGCAAGAGGGCGTCAGCCCCGACACGGCGCTGGACAGCGTCGAGGTCGAGCCCGCCGCCGCGCAATTTGTCCGTCAAACGCTGCACACCGCCCTGCACGCGCCAGCCCACAGCGTCGCCGCGGCCTTCGTGCATGGTCGCGAGAGCGTCATCCCGCAAATGTTCCAGCGCATGCTGGACGCCTGGGGCATTGGCCTGGATCAGGCACCGACGTTTCGCTATTACCTGCAACGGCATATCGAGGTGGATTCCGAAGACCATGGCCCGGCAGCGGAAAAGCTGCTGGCGCGGTTGATCGACGGCGACCCGCAACGCGAGCGCGAGGTCCTGGCCGCCGCCATTGCCGCCGTCCACAGCCGTGCGGCGTTGTGGGATGGCCTGCGCCAGAGCATGGCCCAGCCTGTTGCACAGGTGACGCCATGAGCGCCATTCAATACCAATCCTTCGCCGACGCCTGGGAAAGCCGCGCCACCATCCGCACCCGGCCACGGCGCCGGGTCGAAGACGACGATAAGTTGATCTTCCCCATGAGCCGCCAGCCGCTGGTGCACAGCCAGACCTTCCTGAGCCATTGCCCGCAGTTGCGTGATTTTGTCCTGGTGCAGAGCCTCTATAAATTCATCAACGACGTGGTGATTTTCGAGACCGAACTGGTGGACCACACCGCCCGGCGTATCGCCAAGAATCGCTTCGGCATCGAGTTTCCGTTCGCCTGTCGCTACGACGCGATGACGGTGGTGGTGGATGAGGATTACCACGCCTTGGTGGCGATGGATTTCATGCAGCAAACCATCGACATGACCGGTATCACGCCGATCCCGCTGCCCCAGCAGATCGAACTCAGCCGTGCGATCCCTGCCACCCTGGCGCGGGCACCGGAGCATTTGCTCAGCGCCGTGGAACTGATCTGCATCGCCATCGCCGAGAACACCGTGACCAACGAAGTGGCAGCCTTCGCCCGGGACGATTCGGTCAAGGCCTCGATCAAGGGACTCATGGCCGATCATCTGCTGGACGAGGGCCGGCATTCCGGTTTCTGGACACGGCTGGTGCAGATTTACTGGCGCACCGCGCCCGAAGAAGACCACGAGGCGATTGCGCGATTGATGCCAGGGTTCATCGCCGACTACCTGGCGAGCGATCTGCAGCAGGCCTTCGATTTCGAGCTGATCAGCCACTTGCCCGTCGACGAATCGGTGCGCCAGTCATTGCGCGAGGACGCCAGTGCGCTGGCTTATCCGATCAATCGTTTTCACCCACTGGTGGGCAACATCACCCGTTTTTTCCGTGGCAGCTCGATGCTCGCGTCCCCCTGCGTGCGCGACGCCCTCGCCGATTACCTGACCCCATGAGGACCTTTCAATGAGACGCCTCGAAATTGCACTGTCTGGCAACAGCCAGGCCATGGCCGAACTGGCCCGGGAACTTGAGGAGCATGGCCACGGCGTGGTGAAGGCGCCGGCCGGCCACGGCACGTTCGACCTGTTGATCGACGACGGCACGGTGCCGTGCGCCCTCGAGGTCCGTTTCCACCTTCAGGTGCGCGTGGTACTCCAGGCCTTGCCCTGCCATACGCTGCCACAACCGGTGGTGGTTTTTCGCGACGGCGCGCAGCGGATGCTGCTTCAGGACGTCATTCATGCGCAGGGCTGCGGCAACGGTCAGTCGTTGCGTTTGCGCGCGATGACGGCGGTGGTCGAGCATGCCGCCCAGTTGGTCAGCAGGTTGTCCCGCGATGAACACTGCTTCGACCAATGGCCGGCGACACCGGGCGACGCTGCCGGCCCCGCGCACGGTCTGGACGTGCTGGAACCATTGGCCTTCGTACACTGCCTCAATCAACCGACGGTTCCCTGGCTGCTCGCCGCCGCCGAAGTGCCGGTGATGCACAGCATCGAGCAGCGCATGCTCGATGACGCGACGCAACCTGCCCTGTGGGTCGAGGACCAATCCATCGACTACAAGTCCTTGCGCGATTCGGTGCTGCGAATTCAGCAGGCCATGCAGGGGCGCCTGCAGGAAACAATCGATCGCCCACGGGTGATTGGCGTGTGCCTGCCAAAATCGGCATCCCTGTACGCGGCCATCCTGGCGGTGCTGGGGTGCGGGGCGGTGTACCTGCCGCTTGACCCGCAACACCCGGCGCAACGTCGGCGCTTCATCCTGGAAAACGCCAGGGCGGACCTGTTGCTCCACGACGGCAACAGCGATCTGGATGAAATGACGATGCCGACGCTGAATGTCCATCGACTGCCATCGTCGAGGCCGACCATTCCTGCCTCGACGATTCGCCGAGTCGTGGACATCGACGAACCGGCCGTGGCGATCTACACGTCCGGCACCACCGGCCAGCCCAAAGGCGTCTTGCTCAGCCATCGCAACCTCAGCCATTTCTGCGCCTGGTACAGCGACCATGTCGGACTGCGACGAGACAGTCGCGCGTTGCAGTTTTCCACGATCAACTTCGACGCGTCATTGCTGGACATATTGCCGACCTTCATCCAGGGCGGGCTGTTGGTCGTGCCCGGCGAGGACCAGCGCCGCGACCCGCAACAATTGGTGGCGTTGATTCGTGAGCAGCGCATCAGCCACGCCTTCCTTCCACCTGCGCTGTTGAGTGTCATGCCGCTGGACGCGCCCTTGGGGCTGGCGCACCTGATTACCGGCGGGGATGTCTGCGAGCCTTACGTGATCGAGCGACTGGCGCCGCAGTGCCGGTTCCATAACATCTACGGTCCGACGGAAACCACGGTGTTGGCGACCACCCGGCAATTTACGGTGGGCGACAACAACCGCAACCTGGGCACGCCCATCGCCAACGGGCAGGTGTTGATTCTCGACGAACAACGGCAACCCCTACCCGACGGCACGCCCGGCGAGTTGTACATCGCCGGGCCTGGTGTCGGCCTGGGGTACCTGAACGATCCAGTGCTGACCGCCAGCCGTTATCTCGACCTGACGCTGCCCACCGGGCAACCGCTGCGGGTCTATCGCACCGGTGACATCGGCCAATGGACCGATAATGGGATCGAGCTCTGCGGCCGTCGCGATAACCAAGTGAAGATCCGCGGCTTTCGGGTCGAGCCCGAAGAGATCGAACATTGCCTGCGCGACCGTCAGTTGTTTCGCCAAGTGGCGGTGGGGGTCGATGAGCGACGGCGGATCCTGGCGTTCCTGGCAGGGCCCCTGGAGGACCAGCCCGGCGCCGCGCTCCAGGCCTTGCGGGCGCATGTGCAAGACACATTGCCCAACTACATGCACCCGGCGGCCTACGTCGAACTGCCCAGCCTGCCCTACACCAGCAACGGCAAGGTCGATCGCCGTGCGCTGCTGGCCACGGCGGGGTCGGTCCAGGCTGGCAGCCAGGGACGCCAACCGCAAAGCGCTTTGGAAATACAGCTCCAGCAACTATGGGCCGAGCTGCTGGAATTATCTGTGGAGGACATCGCCACCGACGAAAGTTTCTTCAACCTCGGTGGACATTCGATCCTGCTGTCACGAATGCTGTTGAGCATCCGCCGGACGTTCGGCCGCAGCCTGTCGATCAATCGCTTCATCGAAGCGCCGACGCTGATGACCCTGGCGAAGTTGCTCGACAGCCCTGGACAAAGTGAAACATCGACCCTCAGTCCCCAGGCGTTCATCGACGCCGAAGCCGAGCTCAACCTCGATCCGCTGCCCATCAGTCAGAGCGGTGATGTCCACAAGGTGATCGTGACCGGCGCCAACAGCTTTCTCGGTGTGCACATCGTCGAGGCGTTGCTGGCGTGGGGAGCCACGGAAGTGGCGTGCCTGGTGCGTGAATCCGCCGAGCAAAGCGCGGCCGAACGCTTCGCCCAAGCCCTGCGGGAAAATCACCTGGAGCATTTGGACCTGGGTCGGGTCAGCGTCTATGCCGCCGACATCACCCAACCACAACTGGGTTTGCCGGACGACATCTACCTGCGCCTCGACAGCACTTTCGGCGCGTTGGTGCACAACGCCGCCCACGTCAATCATGTGCTCGACTACGAGTCCCTGGCGCGGGACAACGTCGAGCCGATCTTCGAATGCCTGCGCCTGTGCGAAGGGCGTTGCAAGAAAATCTTCAACTTCGTCTCGACGCTGTCGGCTTCCAGCGCCTTGGATGCCGAGGGCCAAGTGCTGGAACTTCCGGCGGCCAAGACACCGCCGATCTACATCAAGAACGGCTACAACCTGTCCAAGTGGGTCGGCGAGCGAATCCTGCAACGGGCCCGAGACCTGGGCGTGCGGGTCAATCTGTTCCGTCCCGGCAACATCAGCTTCAACAGCCAGACCGGGGTCTGCCAGCCCCACAAGAACCGCTTGATGCTGATGCTCAAGGGCTCGATCCAGCTCGGCCAGGTGCCAGACCTGTCGCTCAATTTCGACCTGATGCCGGTGGATTTCCTGGCCCGCTTCATCGCCTTCCACGCCAGCCGTTACCAACCCAATCAAGCCGTGTTCAACCTGCACAATCCCGAGCCGTTGAGCTGGGACGCCTACGTCGCGTCGTTCCGCGAGAGTGGCCGGGAATTCTCCCTGGTGAGCATCGCTGACTGGCAACGGCAATTGGCGCGGGTCGATACCGACAATGCGCTGTTTGGCGTGCTGGGTTTCTACCTCAACGGCTTCGAGGAAGACATCGGCGACATCTCGCTCATCCGCCACGACAACGCCCGGTCCGGCGTACGGCAGATGGGCGCGCGCTACCCGGAAAAGTCCCCGGCCCTGCTGCGCCGTGGCGCCAACTACCTCAAGGCCATCGATTTCATCTGAAGCAACCCAACCCAACGCAAGGAGCAAGACCATGAGTGCATTCCAACCCGACACCCTGATCAAAAACCCTCAGGCCTGCCATGTCGAAACCTCGGTAGAAGTGCTCGCCGACGCGGCGCGAGTCTGGGACATAGTGGGTGATTTTGGTGGTTTCAACCGTTTCATCCCCGCGCTTGAGCGCATCGAAATGACCGGCGAAGGCGTACGATCCCTGCGCAAGAAATTCTTCGTCGATGGGCAAAACCTGGTGGTGGAGCAACTCAATAGCCGCGACGACCAGGCCATGCACATGACCTGGACGCTGATCTACAACACCCTGGGCATCGACAACCTCTGGGCGGCGATGCGCGTGGAGCCCCTGTCGGACAACCGCTGCCGCGCGACCTGGACCATCATCGCCGACCACACTGACGCCCATACGCCGTCGGGGTTCCGAGATTTCCTGCAAGGGTTCGCCGATGAGGCGATGGAGAACGTGGCGAAGATGTTCGCCTGACCAAAAATCCCTGTGGGAGCGAGCCTGCTCGCGAAAGCGGTGGGTCTGTGCCGATGATGTTGACTGGATGGCGTCAGCCCAGGCAACCCGTACCCGTGGCGAGGGAGCTTGCTCCCGCTCGGCAGCGTTGTAGGAGCTGCCGAGCGAAGCGAGGCTGCGATCTTTTTCCAACACGCTTCAATCCCAGATGAAAGATCAGGATCAAAAGATCGCAGGCTTCGCCAGCTCCTACAGGATCAGATCTTGAAGCTGTCCACCAACTGCTTCAACCGATTGGCCTGCTGTGACAAGGCATCGCAATCCTTGAGGGTTTCGTTGAGGTTGGCGACGCTTTGCTGGTTCAACGTATTGATGTGCGTGACGTCCATGTTGAGGGTTTCCACCACGGCAGTCTGTTCTTCGGTCGCGGCGGCCACGGACTGGTTCATGCCGTCGATTTCGCCGATGCGCTGGGTCACGCTGACCAGGCGCAGGCCGGCCTGGTTCGCCACTTCCACGCTTTCCTCGCTGGAGGCCTGGCTGGCGTTCATCGTGGTCACGGCTTCACGGGAGCCGACTTGCAGCGACGTGATCATCTTGTGAATTTCTTCGGCCGATTCCTGGGTGCGATGCGCCAGGTTGCGCACCTCATCGGCCACCACCGCGAAACCACGTCCAGCTTCACCGGCACGGGCCGCTTCGATGGCGGCGTTCAAGGCCAGCAGGTTGGTCTGCTGGGAGATGCCCTTGATCACGTCCAGGATGTGCCCGATGTTGTCGGTGCTGGCGTTCAAGGTTTCGATCTGGGTGCACGACAGGCTGATCTTCTGGGACAGCTCGGTCATGGCCTGGATGGTTTTTTCCACCACCTGGCGACCATCATCCGCCTGCTCGCTGGCGCCGCTGGCGTGTTGCGAAGCATCGGCGGCGTTGCGGGCGATTTCCTGGGTGGCGGCGCCCAGCTGATTGATCGCGGCGGCCACGCTGTTGGTGCGCGCGCTCTGCTCATCCGAACCGACGAGCGAGGCGTTGGAAGACGTCATCACCCGTTGCGACAGGTCATGCACCTGACGCGTGGCGGAAGACACTTCGGCGATCGAAGCGTGGATGCGCTCCACGAACTGGTTGAACGAACCACCCAGCACCGCGAACTCATCCTTGCCCTGCACGACCAGACGCCGGGTCAGGTCGCCTTCACCCTGGGCGATGTCCTGCATCGCGCGGCCCATGGTGGTCAACGGACGCATCAACACCTGGATCAACAAGCTCAACAGCAACGCAATTGCCGCCACCGCAACGAACATCGCGATCAGCGCCGACGTGCGGAACTGGCTCAGCGGCGCGTAGGCCTTGCTCTTGTCGATCGACAGGCCGATGTACCACTCGGCGCCCGGCAAACCGGTTACCGAGGTGAACGAAAGGATGCGGTCCTGCCCGTTCAGCTCGACTTCCTGGATGCCTTTGCCGATGCGCACCGGGGTGCCGGGGTAGATGTCCTTGAGGTTCTTCATCACCTGGTCTTTGTCCGGGCTGACAATCACCTGACCGTCGCCGCTGACCAGGAACGCATGGCCGATGCCACCGAAATCCACGGAGTTGATGATCTTCACCAGGGTTTCCAGGCTCAGGTCGCCACCGACCACACCGAGCAGCTCGCCGTTGTGCTTGACCGGCAGGGCAATGGTCACCACCAGGCCGCCAACGGCCGCCGCGTAAGGCGGGGTCAGCATGGTTTTATCGGCGGCCACGGCCTGTTTGTACCAGGGACGCTGACGTGGGTCATAACCGTCAGGCATTTTCGCATCAGGTCGCTGGGTGAACACGCCGTTGTTCTGGCCCACGTAGGTGAACTGGAAGTTCGAGGTCAACGCCGGTTGATCGACCAGCCCTGGCAAATCGGCACCCGCCCCTTGGTGCGCGATGTTCTGCGCCAGGTTTTCCAATACCAGTATCCGCCCGCTCATCCAGTTCTGGACGCTGCTGGCCGTGAGGTCACCGGATTGCTCGATGGATGACTCCAGGCTGCGACCGATGGTGTTGCGCTGCAAATAGTCGTTGTAGAGCGTGAACAGGGCAAAAGCCAGAACCACCACACCAGAGGCGGCCAGGAGGATTTTGTGGCTGAACTTTAGATTCATGGTTTGGACTTCTTATGCAGGGGATGGGGGTGCATTCCGGTTGGCAATACCCGTAGCCGCAAGAGCTGGAAATTGGATCCGCTCTATTTTGGTGCACGCATACCTTGCTGTCGGCCAGCACCTGGAAAAGATTAGCCGGTTGTACAATTGTCCGACGAGATGACCACTGAATCGGGAGGATTCCACGGCGAACGGTGGTTGCAAATTTAATGAACGCTTATGACAATGCGACCTATTATCATTTGTGATATCAGGCCCACGCGTACATGTCCTCTCCCCAGTTAGCAGTACACGCGCTCTACTGCAGCCATCACGGCTGGCTCCACGCATGGTTGCGCAGCCGACTGGGCAACGCCGCCGACGCGGCCGACCTGGCCCAGGACACGTTCGTACGCCTGCTGCAACGCACCGAACGCCTGGAACTCAAGGCGCCCCGCGCTTTTCTGCGCACCGTCGCCCAAGGCCTGGTAATCGACCATTGGCGCCGCGAGGAAATTGAACGCGCCTACCTCGAAAGCATCGCGCACCTGCCGGAAGCGCAAACCCCCGGTGCCGAAGCCCAGGCGTTGATCCTTGAACTGCTGGAAGCCATCGCGCGCATGCTCGAAGGTCTCAAGCCCAAGGTGCGCAGGGCGTTCCTGCTTGCCCAGTGTGAAGGCATGACCTACAAGCAGATTGCCGAGCAGATGGGCATCTCGTTGCGGTCCGTGGAACGTTATGTCGCCGATGCGCTGTATCACTGCTACGTGCTGCGCTATGAAGATTGAGCCGATGGATCAAACCTCGCGGGGTCGCGGCCCTTCGCAACAGGTGGTCAAGCAAGCAATCCATTGGCTGCTGCGCCTGCGAGGCCCTGCCGCCAACCCGACCCTGCGCCAACAGTGCGACGCCTGGCGCATCGCCCACCACGATCACGAACTCGCCTGGCAACGGGTGCAGTCACTGCACAGCGAACTGACGGCCAACCTTCGAGCCGTACCTGGCGCCCACATCGCCCTCGACACCCTGGAAACCAGCGCCCGGCGCCTCGGTCGGCGCCAGGCGCTCAAATTACTGTCCGGCGTCGCCGTGGTGGGTGCC
The DNA here is from genome assembly GCF_025917275.1 of Pseudomonas agronomica. Taxonomy (GTDB): domain Bacteria; phylum Pseudomonadota; class Gammaproteobacteria; order Pseudomonadales; family Pseudomonadaceae; genus Aquipseudomonas; species Aquipseudomonas agronomica. The sequence goes on from NZ_JAOSHO010000068.1 coordinate 13,146, forward strand.
GCGGCGTGGCTGGGCAAGGACCTGGGCTGGCAGCCCTGGAGTGCCGACTTCGCCACTGCCACGGGCGAACGACGCGGCTTCCAATTGCCGGACGGCACACGGCTTGAACTCAACACCCACAGCGCGGCCGATCTTGACTATACGGCGAGCCAACGCCTGATCACGTTGGCACGCGGCGAAATCAGGGTCACCTGCGGCCGCGATCCCGGACGCCCGCTGTTGGTGAAAAGCCGCGAGGGTTTGTTCGAAGGGCTGGAGGGGCGCTTCGTCGTACGCCAGGACAGCGGCTGCACGCGCCTGAGCGTCACCAGCGGGCGGGTCGCCATTCGCTCGCACCAAGGCAGCGACGGCGCACCGATCCAAGTGGAAGCCGGGCAAAGCTACCTCGTCAGCGCAACGACAGCGACCCTGGCACCGCCCCTGGACATGGACGCAGGCGCCTGGGCGGACGGCTTGATCGTCACGCGCAACATGCGCCTGGAAGACTTCCTCAATGAGGTCGGCCGCTACCGCCGGGGCTACTTGAAGTGCGCCGCCTCGGTCGCGGATCTGCGCTTGTCCGGCGTTTTCCGCCTGGACGACATCGACAAGATGCTCGCCGTGCTCCCGCGCACGCTGCCCGTGCAACTGCGTTATCGAACCCGCTGGTGGCTGACAGTGGAACGTCCGGCCTGATTTTTTTTGGCGGGTTTTGCGAAGGCGTCCGGCTAGGACAGTAAGCAACGTTTATCTGCCTTCAGCGACTCCAACGGAAACCCATGATGACTGAGCGCTTAACCCTCAAGACCTCCTTCGGCTGTTCCCCGCAAACCAGCCTCTTGCGCCAAGCCGTCCGCGCCGCGCTGCTGAGCACCGCGCTGGGCGTCAGCGCTGTGCCGCCGCTGGCCATCGCCGCGCAGGACGGCGTCACCGCCAGCCGCCAGAGCTACAACATCGCCGCAGGCCCATTGAGCGAGGTGCTGAACCAGTTCGCGCGCCAGGCCGGGATTACCCTGGCGAGCACTCCAGAACAAACAGCAGGGCGCCAGTCGCCAGGGCTTAAAGGTGAGTATTCGGCGGACCAGGCCCTGGATCAGTTGCTCAACGGCTCGGGGCTGATTGCCGTCGGCCAGGAAAGCAGCGGCTACGTGTTGCAAGTCGGTGCTGCGGACAACTCGCTCGCGCTGCCGACCACCGACGTCAAGGGTTTCGCCCTGGGTAACGCCTTGGGCAGCATGGCCGGCTACAACGCCACCCACAGCCAAGTCGCGACCAAAACCAGTACCGCCCTGCGCGAGACCTCACAAAGCGTATCGGTGGTGACCCGCGAGCAAATGGACGACCAGGGCGCGCAGACCGTTTCCCAGACGATGCGCTACACCCCCGGCGTGCTGACCAACCCCTACGGCGCAACCCATCGCTACGATTACGTGGCCATGCGCGGCTTCAACGACGGCTCGGTGGACAACATCTACCTCGACGGCCTCAAGTCCATGGGTGACAGCGGCACCTACAGCTCCATGCAGGTCGATCCGTATTTCCTGGAACGGGTCGACATCCTCAAAGGCCCGTCGTCGGTGCTGTATGGCCGCAGCTCGCCGGGCGGCCTGGTGGCGCTCACCAGCAAGAAGCCGCTGTACGAGGCCTATCGCCAAGTCCAGGCCACCGTCGGCACCCAGGGCCAGCGCGGCGTGGGTTTCGACTTCAGCGGGCCGGTGGACGATGAAAAACGCATCGCCTATCGCCTCATCGGCCTGGCGGACACCTCCGACACTCAGTTCGATCACAACAAGGAAAAGCGCTTCACCCTCGCGCCCACCGTCAGCATCGACTTCACCGAGGACACCTCGCTGACCCTGCAAGCCTACCTGCAGCACGAACCCGACGGCGGCTACCACGGCGGCGTGCCGGCCGACGGCGCGCTGCACCAGCGCAATGGCCGGCGGATCTCGGAACACTTCTTCGAAGGCGAGCCCGGCGTCGACGTGTACGAGCGTGACCAGCAGTCGTTCGGCTATCAATTCGAGCACCGTTTCAATGACGTCTTCACCGCCCGGCAGAACTTCCGCTACCTGGACTCCGACGTCACCAACAATCAGGTCTACGCCTTCGGCTGGACCAGCCCCACCAGCAACGAGTTGAACCGTTACTACACCGGCGCCAGCGAGAAGCTGCACTCATTCATCGTCGACAACATGCTGCAGGCCGAATTTTTTACCGGCGCGACCAAGCACACGGTGCTGATGGGCGCCGACTACCAGCGACGCAAAACCGTCGTCGACTGGGCCAGCGGCAGCCTTGCCCCGATCAACGCCTTCGCCCCGGCCTATGGCAACTCGGCGATCACTTACTTCAGCCCGACCAGCTATGTACGGCGCCTGGAGCAGACCGGCGTCTATCTGCAAGACCTGATCGAAATGGACAAGTGGCGCTTCTCCCTGGGCCTGCGCCAGGACTGGGTCGAAACCTCTGATGAAAACCGCATCGCCGAGTCCGGTCGCCCGGCAGGCACCGAGATCAACGACAAGCGCACCAAGCTCACCGGTCGCGTCGGAGCGCTGTACCTGTTCGATAACGGCCTGGCGCCGTACATCAGCTATTCGGAGTCGTTCAACCCCAACTCCTACGCCGACAGCGCCGGCAATCCCTTGCCGCCCACCGATGGCAAGCAATGGGAACTGGGCCTCAAATACCAGCCGCCGGGCACCGACGACTTGTACACCGCCTCGCTGTTCCGCATCGACCAGGAAAACCTGGCGACCAAGCTGCCCCAGGAAAACTTCTATCGCGCCGTCGGCGCCGTTCGCTCCCAAGGCCTGGAACTGGAAGCGCACCTGCAACTGACCGAACAGTTCAAGGTACTGGGCAGCTACACCTTCACCGACATCGAATATTCGAAGTCGATGGTCAGCACCCTGAGCACCCCGACCAACATCATCGAAAACAAAGGCAACTCACCGACCCAGGCCCCACGCCACATGGCCTCGGTGTGGGCGGACTACAAGTTTGACAGCGGCGCGCTCGATGGCCTGCGGCTGGGCGGCGGCGTGCGCTATGTCGGCGCCAGCTGGGTCGACGCGGAGAACACCATGAAGGTGCCCTCGTACACGCTGTTCGATGCGTCGGTGGGGTATGACCTGGGCAAGGTCGGCTTGAAGGGCGTGGACGTACGCCTGAACGCCAACAACCTGACCAACGAGACCTACGTCGCCTCGTGTGCCAGCCTGAACTTCTGCTACATGGGTGAGGAGCGCAATGTGGCGGCTACTGTGAGTTATCAGTTCTGATCTGTTTCCGGTCGTGCCGCCACCGGGCTCTGTAGGAGCTGGCGCAGCCTGCGATCTTTTGATCTTTCGCTTGGAATTCAAGTGTTATTGGAAAAGATCGCAGCCTCGTTGCACTCGGCAGCTCCTACACCGCCCCTGCAGGCCCGGCGGGAGTCTTCTGTCGAGCCACACTCTCTTGCTGCACAAACCGATTCGCCCGCCCAAACGTGCCGAAATCATTGAACCGCACGCCCATCTCCCGCATCACCTCATGCGCCACCGGCACCGTCATCTGGCGAATATAAAACGGCTCCTTCACCACGAAATGATGAATGCCATGGCTGCTCCCGAAGTTGAAGCAGAACGCCTGCAACGGCCACAACCACCAAGGATTCAACACCTGAGTCTGCTGGATGACATTGCCCGGCTCGATGTCGCCG
>NZ_JAOSHO010000680.1 GCF_025917275.1 Pseudomonas agronomica
AGCGGGAGCAAGCTCCTCCGCCACAAAGGCAGAGACCTCCTAATGACAGCGACCATAAAAAAGCCCCACCCGGCAAATACCGGGCGGGGCTCTTGGGTACTACACGCGACCGTCAGGCCACGTTCATGGTCTTGTGCGTCTCGATCAGGTGCGCCACCACACCCGGATCGGCCAGCGTGGAGATATCACCCAATCCGTCGTACTCCGCCGTGGCGATCTTACGCAAGATGCGGCGCATGATCTTGCCGGAGCGGGTTTTCGGCAGCCCCGGCGCCCACTGGATCACGTCCGGCGAAGCAATCGGACCGATCTCCTTGCGCACCCAGTTCTTCAGTTCCAGGCGCAAGGCTTCGCTGGTTTCTTCGCCGGCATTGAGGGTGACGTAGACATAGATGCCCTGCCCCTTGATGTCGTGCGGCACGCCCACGACCGCCGCTTCGGCGACTTTCGGGTGGGCAACCATCGCGCTTTCGATCTCGGCCGTGCCCATGCGGTGGCCGGACACGTTGAGCACGTCGTCCACCCGACCGGTGATCCAGTAGTAGCCATCCTCGTCGCGACGGGCGCCGTCACCGGTGAAATACATGCCGCTGAAGGTTTTGAAGTAAGTATCGACAAAACGGTCGTGGTCGCCGTACAGCGTGCGCGCCTGGCCTGGCCACGAATCGAGGATCACCAGGTTGCCTTCGGCCGCACCTTCGATCAGGTTGCCGAGGTTGTCCACCAGCGCCGGCACCACACCGAAGAACGGGCGGGTTGCAGAACCCGGTTTCAACGCCGTGGCGCCTGGCAGCGGGCTGATCAGCACGCCACCGGTCTCGGTCTGCCACCAGGTGTCAACGATCGGGCAACGCTCCTTGCCGACATTCTTGTAGTACCAGTCCCAGGCTTCCGGGTTGATCGGCTCGCCCACCGAACCCAACAGGCGCAGGCTGCTGCCATCGGCGCCTTCAACGGCGGCGGTACCCGAGGCCATCATGGCGCGGATCGCGGTCGGCGCGGTGTAGAGGATGCTGACTTTATGCTTGTCGACAACCTTGGCCACGCGGGTGATGTCCGGGTAGTTCGGCACGCCTTCGAACAGAAGCGTGGTCGCGCCATTGGCCAGCGGGCCGTAGACGATGTAGCTGTGACCGGTGACCCAACCCACGTCGGCGGTGCACCAGTAGACCTCGCCCGGCTTGTAGTCGAACACACGCTCATGGGTCAGCGCCGCGTACAGCAAGTAACCTGCAGTGGTGTGTTGCACGCCCTTGGGCTTGCCGGTGGAACCGGAGGTGTAGAGGATGAACAGCGCTTCCTCGGCGCCCATTTCCTTCGGTGCGCAAACGGTACCAGCCACCTTCATCAGGTCTTCGTACCAGATGTCGCGGTGCTGGTTCCACTTGATGTTGCCCGCCGTGCGCTTGCACACGATGACCTTCTGGATGCTGCTGGTTTCCGGGTTGGTCAGCGCGTCATCGACGTTGGCCTTGAGCGGGATCTTCTTGCCGGCGCGAATGCCTTCGTCGGCGGTGATCACCACTTTGGATTTGCAGTCGATGATCCGGCCGGCCAGTGCTTCAGGGGAGAAGCCGCCGAACACCACCGAGTGAATCGCACCGATGCGGGTACAGGCCAGCATCGCGACCACGGCCTCGGGGATCATCGGCATATAGATCGTCACCACGTCGCCGCGATGCACGTCCTGGCCGCGCAGGGCGTTGGCGAACTTGCAGACTTCTTCGTGCAGCTCGCGATAGGTGATGTTGCGGCTCTCGGATGGGTCATCGCCCTCCCAGATGATCGCGATTTGATCACCGCGCTCGGCCAGGTGACGGTCGAGGCAGTTGTAGGAAACGTTCAAGGTGCCGTCGGCGAACCACTTGATGTCGACATGGTGATCGTCGAAAGAAGTCTGCTTCACCGTGGTGAAAGGCTTGATCCAATCGAGGCGCTTGGCCTGCTCGCGCCAGAAGCCATCGGGGTTGACGACCGACTGCTGGTACATGGCCTTGTAGGTCGCCTCGTCAGTCAGCGTGTTGGCCGCAACCTCGGGACGAACGGGATACACAGAAGCCGCACTCATCTTTCTTACCTCGGTGACAATAGTTGTTTTTGTATGGTTCCGTTGTAGCTTGGGGCGGGCCTATAGAACCATTCGACGATGGTAGTAACAAGTCCCTACAAAATGTCGGTACTAGTGGGAGCCGAGCTTGCTCGCGAT
>NZ_JAOSHO010000681.1 GCF_025917275.1 Pseudomonas agronomica
AACAACACATGCCCACCTGACACACCCAGTAGCATCTTCGGTTATGCTCGCCGTTCGTCGTGAATGCCGGAGCCTTTATGTCCCTCACCCGCCTACTCGTCCCGGTCAGCCTCGCCCTGCTGACCGCTTGCGCCACACAGCCGAAACAAAACGTGACGCTGGAAAAGCAGAGTCAGTGTCCTGTGCGACTCAATAGCGGACAGAACCTGATCCTGAGCCTGCCGAGCAACCCCACCACGGGCTATCGCTGGAGCATTCAGGACTCGGCCGGCGGCGTTCTAAAAGGCCTTGGCCCGGAGGTCTATCGCAACCCCGAAGACGCTGGCGTGGTCGGCGCCGCCGGGGTATCGACCTGGCGCTTCCAGGCGTTTGCCGGTGGCACCGGGCGCTTGCGCCTGACTTATCAACAGCCATGGGCACCGGAAGTGCCACCCGTTGAAACCTTTGATTGCGCCATTTCGGTGAATTGAGTGGCGGTTGGCTGATAGGCAAACGTCCATTTGAAAGCCACACAGAACCGCCGATTTTCTGGTTAAAATGCCGGCCTTTTCGCCCCCTGTCGCTGGAACCGCCGTGAGCAAAGAACCCGATCGCCTATTCGCCCAACCCTTGGCCCAGGTGCCTGACTTCGCATTCAACGAAGATGTGGTGCGCGTCTTTCCGGACATGATCAAGCGTTCGGTGCCGGGTTACCCGACCATCGTCGAGAACCTCGGCGTGCTCGCGGCGCAATTTGCCCAGCCCAACAGCGTGCTCTACGACCTGGGATCTTCCCTTGGCGCGGTGACCCAGGCCCTGCGCCGCCATGTGCGCACCGATGGTTGCCGGGTGATCGCGGTGGATAACTCGGCGGCCATGGTCGAGCGTTGCCGCGAATACCTCAACGGCCAGGACTCGATGTTCCAGGAGTTACTGCCAGTGGAGGTGATCGAGGGCGACATCCTCGCCTTGACGTTCCAGCCGGCCTCGGTGGTGGCGTTGAACTTCACCCTGCAATTCATCGCGCCGGACCAGCGCACCGCGCTGCTCGGCCGCATCCGCCAATCGTTGCTGCCCGGTGGCGCCCTGATCCTTTCGGAGAAGCTGCGCTTCAACGATGCCGAGGAACACGCGCTGCTCACCGACCTGCACGTGGCCTTCAAGCGCGCCAACGGCTACAGCGAACTGGAAATCGCCCAGAAACGCAGCGCCATCGAAAATGTCATGAAGCCCGACAGCCTTGAAGAACACCGCGAACGCCTGTTGGCGGCCGGGTTCTCGAAAGTCGTGCCGTGGTTCCAGTGTCTTAACTTCGCCTCGTTGATTGCCTTGCCATGATTGATCTGTCTCCCCTCGCCCGCCATCTGGCCGGCACGCCCCTGGCCGATTGGGCCACGACGTTGCAGGCGCAACTCGATGCCAAGATGGAGAAGGGCCACGGCGATCTCGAACGCTGGCAGAGCGCACTGGATGCGCTGCCTGCCTTGCAGCCGACCACGGTGGATCTGCTGAATGGGCTGACCCTCGACACCGATTGCTCCGACGAAACCCGCGCCCGGATGCGTACCGCCCTGATGGGCCTGTCGCCTTGGCGCAAAGGCCCGTTCGATCTGTTTGGCGTACACGTCGACACCGAATGGCGCTCGGACTGGAAATGGTCACGCGTCGCCCCGCATCTCGATCTCAAGGGCAAGCGCATCCTCGATGTGGGCTGCGGCAATGGCTACTACATGTGGCGCATGCTAGGCGCCGGGGCAGACACGGTGATCGGCGTCGACCCCAACTGGCTGTTCTTCTGTCAGTTCCAGGCGGTGCAGCGCTACCTGTCCCAGCCCAACGCCTGGCACCTGCCGTTCCCCTTCGAAGCCCTGCCGCCGGAGCTTGAAGGCTTCGACACGGTGTTTTCCATGGGCGTGTTCTACCACCGCCGATCGCCGATCGAGCATTTGCTTGCCTTGAAGGATTGCCTGGTCAAGGGCGGTGAGCTGGTGCTGGAAACCTTGGTAATCGAGGGCGACGAACATCAGGTGCTCGTGCCGGAGGACCGCTACGCGCAGATGCGCAACGTATGGTTTCTGCCGTCAGTACCGGCCTTGGAACGCTGGCTGCGCCGCGCCGGGTTCAGCGATGTGCGCTGCGTCGACGTGAGCCTGACCACCGTGGAAGAACAACGCAGCACCGAGTGGATGAAGTATCAGTCGCTGAGCGA
>NZ_JAOSHO010000682.1 GCF_025917275.1 Pseudomonas agronomica
GGAGCGAGCTTGCTCGCGATTGGCCTTCCCGCCGCTCGCATTGAAAAGCGCCAAACGACAGACAAAAAAAATCCCCGAACCAGTCGGGGATTTTTTATGCTCGATCAATCAACCCGCAGGCCGATCAATCCTCGCGGTAGCGACGCAGCTTGAGCTGTTTGCCGGCTACGCGGGTGTCCTTGAGCTTGGTCAGCAACTTCTCCAGGCCATCTTCCGGCAGTTCCACCAGGCTGAAGCTGTCACGCACCTGGATGCGACCGATGGCTTCGCGGGCCAGGCCGCCTTCGTTGAGGATCGCGCCGAGCAGGTTCTTGGCGGCAATGCCGTCACGAGCGCCCAACGCGGTACGGCAACGGGCACGACCTTCGGCCAACGGGATCGGTGCACGACGCTCGCGATCACCACGGTCCGGACGATCGCCACTGCGCTCAGGACGGTCGCCACGCGGTGCGTTGTTCGGCACCAGCGGACGTTCCTTCTCGATGGCAGCCAGGTTCAGCGCTTGGCCGTTGGTGGCCTTGCGCAGCAGGGCTGCGGCCAGGGCACGCGGGGTGCAACCGATGTCGGCGGTCAGGCGATCGAGCAGATCACCGTGGGTCGACTCGGCGTCAGCCACCAGCGGCGACAGGCTGTTGGTCAGCTTCTTGATGCGCGCATCGAGAACAGCCTGGGCGTCCGGCAGGCGAACTTCAGCCACCTTCTGGCCAGTCACACGCTCGATCACTTGCAGCATGCGGCGCTCACGCGGGGTAACCAGCAGCAGCGCGCGACCTTCGCGACCGGCGCGGCCAGTACGGCCGATACGGTGCACGTAGGATTCCGGATCGTACGGCATGTCCACGTTGAACACGTGGGTGATGCGCGGAACGTCCAGGCCGCGGGCAGCGACGTCGGTTGCCACAACGATGTCCAGGCGGCCATCCTTGAGGGAGTCGATCACGCGCTCACGCTGGTTCTGGGCAATGTCACCGTTCAGCGCAGCGGCCTTGTAGCCTTTGGCTTCCAGGGCGCTGGCCAGGTCCAGGGTCGCTTGCTTGGTGCGCACGAACATGATCAGGGCGTCGAAATCTTCGACTTCCAGCAGGCTCAAGACAGCGGAGGTCTTCTGGTCGGCGTGAACCAGCAGGTGAGCCTGCTCGATCGCGGTGACGGTCTGGGTCTTGCTCTGGATCTTCACGTGCTTCGGATCGCGCAGATGGCGTTCGGCGATGGCACGGATCGATTGTGGCAAGGTGGCCGAGAACAAGACAGTCTGGCGGGTCTCAGGCATGGCCTTGAAGATGACTTCCAGGTCATCCATGAAGCCCAGCTTGAGCATTTCGTCCGCTTCGTCGAGAACCAGGTGGTTCACGGTGGCGAGGACTTTTTCGTCGCGACGCAGGTGGTCGCACAGACGGCCCGGGGTGGCGACAACGATCTGTGCGCCATTACGGATTGCTTTCAGTTGTGGGCCCATCGGCGCGCCGCCGTAGACAGCCACAACAGTCACGCCTGGCATTTGCTTGGCGTAGGTTTCGAAAGCGGTTGCAACTTGTAGCGCCAACTCACGAGTTGGGGCCAGGATCAGAGCTTGCGGCTCGCGCTTGGACGGATCAATGCGGTGCAGGATCGGCAGTGCGAACGCGGCGGTCTTACCCGTACCGGTTTGCGCCTGACCAATCATATCGTGACCGGCGAGAATGATCGGAATCGACTGCTGCTGAATGGCCGAAGGCTCTTCATAGCCGGTAGCGACTACTGCAGCGACAATATTGGGATGAAGTTCAAGAGCGGCGAAGCCGCCGATTTCCTGGGTCATGGGTCTGCCTCTAAGTGCATCCGCAAAGACCCATGCTCCAAAGCTGCGCATGCCGTGTTGAGACTCAAGAGTCGCCCTGGCAGCTTTGTCGGCGGGGATTTGCGAAAACGAATGAATGAAAAAGAACGTCGTGGAAGCATCCGTTGTGCGGACATGCAACCGAAGCTGGCTTCGAAAATTGCGCTACCTTGACGCGGCCCGGCTAAAGGCCGGCGCGCACTATACCGGAATTCGCTAAAAAAGGGAGATTTTTTTACTGAAAACACCGTTGTAGGGCTCGCCATCAAAAGCCTATGGGCGGCCGGCTAAAACGGTTCATCTTCAACGCGGGTTCCCCGTGGCGAGGGAGCTTGCTC
>NZ_JAOSHO010000683.1 GCF_025917275.1 Pseudomonas agronomica
CCCCGAGGAAAAGCCTGATGAGTGCGATGCAAACGCCGGAAGGACGGATCGACATCCGCCAGTTATCCATTGTCCTGGGCCAGGGTGCCCAGGCCTTCGAAGCGGTGCAGGGGCTCGATTGCCAGATCGAGGCGGGCCAGTTCGTCTGCATCCTGGGGCCGTCCGGTTGCGGCAAATCCACCTTGCTCGGCGCCCTCGCCGGGCACCTGCAACCGAGCACGGGCTCGTTGAAGGTGGACGCGGTGCCGGTCGTTGGTCCGTCGCCCCAGCGCGGCATGGTGTTCCAGCAACACACCTTGTTTCCGTGGCGCAGCGTGCGCGACAACGTCGCCTTCGGCCTGAAGATGCGTGGCCTGGGCAAGCTCGAACGGCACCGGGCTGCCGACGAAATCCTCGCCCTGGTGGGCCTGGAGGGGTTTGCCGGGCACTGGCCCGATCAGCTCTCCGGCGGCATGCAGCAGCGGGTGGAGATTGCCCGGGTGCTGGTCAACCGTCCGCGCCTGTTGCTGATGGATGAACCCTTCGGCGCGCTGGATGCCCTGACGCGCTTGAACATGCAGGAACTTCTGCTGGATATCTGGACGCGGATCCGCACCACCGTGGTGTTCGTCACCCACGACATCGACGAGGCGCTGTTCCTCGCCGATCGCTTGCTGGTGATGAGCCCGCGTCCGGGGCGGATCATCGAGGACCTGCGCCTGGACTTTCCCCGTCCACGGACGACTGAGTTGGTCACCCGCCCTGAATTCGCCCGATTGAAACGCCACTGCCTCGAACTGCTGCGTCATGAAGACGGCCAGCAGCTACCGCGCCTCAATCCCCTTGGGCTGCCTCCTGAAACCTCCTTGCCGCGATTTGCCCTATGACCTCTCTATTTGAAAATACCGACAACGACGACATCCTTGCCCTGCAACCGCGCCTGACCGACGACGACGCCGGCGTGCGCCGTATCGCGCTGATCGAACTGGCCGACCTCGAAGAGCCCGAAGGCCTGCTGTGGCTGGTGGATCGCCTGGCACATGACCCCAGCGCCGAGGTGCGGGCCGAAGCCGCGAGATTGCTCGAAGCCTGGGAGGACGCGCCGGTGGTCGCGGCCTTGTGCGAGGCCTTGACCGATTCATCCCCGACCGTGCAGGCCGCAGCGGCCCAAAGCCTGAGCCTGCTCAAGAGCGAGGCGGCAGGAAGGGTGATCCTGCCTTGGACGGCTCATGTTGATGCCGATGTGCGCGTTGCCGCGTTCCGGGCGTTGCGCGAGTTGCGTCTGGGTGATGCCGCGCCAGCCGCTGTCGCCGCGCTGGCTGACCACGATGCTGGCGTGCGTCGTGAGGCGGTTGGCGTGCTGGGCTGGCTCAAGCACCTCGACGCCTTGCCGGCCCTGGCGCGGCTGGCCAGTGATGATCCGGAGAGCGAAGTGCGCCGTGCGGCCACCGGTGCCCTCGGCCTGGCCTCGGATGCTCAGGTCCTGCCAGCGCTGCGCCAGGCCTTGCGGGACCCGGCCTGGACGGTACGCGAAGAAGCCGCTACCACGCTGGGCAAGATCGGCCACGCAGATGCCGGCCCGGCCCTGATCGAGGCCCTGGCAGATGATTATTGGCAAGTGCGTTTGCGGGCGACCCGCAGTTTGGGTCGCATGCGTTACGCCCCGGCACTGGCGGCCTTGATCGAGACCCTGGCTCATCGCATCAGTAACCTGCGCAAGGAGGCGGCCCTGGCGTTGGGCGAGTTGAACGATCCTGCTGCCATCCCGGCGTTGCAGGCCGCCCGGGACGATGGCGATCCGGAGGTACGCAAGGCTGTGCGGATTGCCTTGGGCCAATTGCAATGAGCCCGCTGGCGATTGGCAATTCCCGGGAGAAGGGGCTGTTGCGGCTGAGTTGGCCTGATGGGCGTGAGCAACGGCTGGACCATGCCGAACTGCGTCGTCGATGCCCCTGTTCGCGGTGCCGGGCGTTTCGCCTGCAAGGGTTGGCAGTTCAGGTGGATGCACGGGTTCGGGTGGTTGAGGTCAATGGGCAGGGCTATGGGGTGCAGTTGGTCTTTAGCGATGGGCATGAGCGGGGGATTTTTCCCTGGGATTATCTGGCGGGTCTGTAGCTTCGCGCAGGTCCCCACCAAAGAAAAGATGACCCCGTGGCGAGGGAGCTTGCTCCCG
>NZ_JAOSHO010000684.1 GCF_025917275.1 Pseudomonas agronomica
GCGAGCCTGCTCGCGAAGGGGCCACGGATGCCAGCACAAGCCACTGATATCAATCTTAATCTAAATTATTTTCATCCGCCCCTATCACTTTCCGAATTTCATCCGGCACACAGGCAATTGAGAAATATTTCCATTCAGGAGCCGCCGTATGTCCCGCCCGCTTGAGACCCTGTTGCGCCCCAGCCTGCTGGCCGTTGCCATTGCCCTTGCCGCCCCGTTGACCAGCGCCACGCTGCTGGCCGCCGAGCAGGCCTCAAGCTTGCGCGCCTACAACCTGCCCGCTGCGCCATTGGCCAGCACCCTGACCCAGATCGCCAGCCAGGCGGGCCTCGCCCTGAGCCTGGATCCGTCCCTGGCTTCCGGCAAGACGTCGGCGCCGGTCCAGGGTCAGTTCGACGCCACTGGCGCACTGCGCGAAGCCTTGCGGGGCACCGGTCTGCAATTGGAACGAAGCAGCGCCGGCACCTTCAGCCTGGTGGCCGCGCCTGAAGGCGTCATGGTCTTGCCGGAAACCAGCGTGATCGGCGCTGGTACCAGCGAAACGGCGTGGGGACCGACTGATGGCTACGTCGCCACTCGTACAGCGGCGGGTACCAAGACCGATACGCCAATCGTCGAACTTCCGCGCTCCGTTTCCGTGGTCACCCGCCAGCAGATGGAAGACCGTTCTGTCCTCAACCTCAACGACGCCTTGCGTTATACCGCCGGTGTGCAGAGCAGCGGCTACGGCTCGGACTCGCGCAACGACTGGTTGCTGGTTCGCGGTTTCATACCGACCCAGTTCCTTGATGGCCTGCCACTGCCCAGGGGCAATTACATCACGCCGAAAATCGAACCCTGGAACCTGGAGCGCATCGCCGTGCTGCGTGGCCCGGCCTCTTCGGTCTACGGCCAGACGCCCCCGGGCGGCATGCTGGACATGGTCAGCCGTCGCCCACAATCTGAAAGCAGCCATGAAGTCGAATTGCAGGCCGGCAGCTACGAGCACAAGCAGATCAACTTCGACAGCACCGGCAAGGTCGATGACGACGGCCAGTTCCTTTATCGACTCAGCGGCACCGTGCGCGACAGCAACGCCCAGGTCGATCACATCCCGGACAAGCGCTACAACCTCGCGCCGAGCCTGACCTGGAACATCAACGATGACACGCGCCTGACGCTCCTGTCGCAATACACCCGCGACGACACTGGCATCACCGGCCAATTCCTACCGCTGCAAGGCACCCGGCTCTCGTCGCCGGCGGGCAAGATTTCCCATCACAAGAACCTCGGCGACCCGGACTGGGAATTCTACGATCGTACTTATTACGCGTTGGGTTATGCCTTTGAAACTCGCCTGAACGACACCTGGCAGTTCCGCCAGAACCTGCGCTACACCAAGAGCGACCTGGAAACCCAAGGCATCTCCGCCGGCGGCCAATTCTGGCCAGACGGTCCTGACCAATCGGTGGACGCCGACGGCAATGTCAAGCGCAGCGCCAGCGTCATCAACGAAGACATCAGCCAGTTCGCCGTGGACAACAACTTCCAGGCCGACTTCCAGACCGGCCCCCTCAGCCATACCCTGCTACTGGGCCTGGATCACCAGCGCTCCAACAGCAATGCGCGCTGGGATTGGGGATCGACTGGCGTGCCGACCAGCAACATCCACAACCCGATCTATGGACAGGATTTCTCCAACGTCCAGTACTTCACCATGTATGACTATAACCAGAAGACCCACCAGACCGGCCTATACGTCCAGGACCAGATCGCCCTGGATAATTGGCGCCTGATCCTCGGCGGTCGTGAAGACTGGATTCACACCGGCACCGAATTCCACAACCTGAACAACGTCACCAACACCCAGCGCGACAAGAAATTCAGCGGCAACGCGGCGTTGAGCTACGTCTTCGATAACGGTGTGACGCCCTACATCTCCTTCGCCCAATCGTTCCAGGCGGCGGCAGGTTCAACCGTCAACAGCACCGATGCGTTCAAGCCGACCGAAGGCGAACAGTACGAGGCTGGTATCAAGTACCAACCACCCGGCACCAAGACGTTGCTGACCGCCGCGGTGTTCGACCTGACCCAGAAAAACAACTCCGTGACCGAAAACAACGTCACCCGCCAGGTGGGTGAAGTCCAGGTGCGTGGCCTGG
>NZ_JAOSHO010000685.1 GCF_025917275.1 Pseudomonas agronomica
CAAAGGCGTATCAGAGATCGGCCAGGATATCGGCCATGTCATCGGCATGCTCTTCTTCCTGGGCCAGGATGTCTTCGAAGATGCGCCGGGTGGTCGGGTCTTTTTCGCCGATGTACTGCACGATTTCCCGGTAGCTGTCGATGGCGATCCGTTCGGCCACCAAGTCTTCGAACACCATTTCCTTGAGTGTATTGCCGGCCACGTACTGGGCGTGGGAGTGCCGGGTCAGCAAGTCGGGGTTGAATTCCGGTTCGCCGCCCAGTTGCACGATGCGCTCGGCGAGCCGGTCGGCGTGCTCGGATTCCTGGTTGGCGTGTTCGAGGAACTCGCTCGCCGCGACGCTGGCCTTCAGCCCAGTGGCCATGAAGTAATGGCGCTTGTAGCGCAGCGTGCAGACCAATTCAGTGGCCAATGCTTCATTCAGCAGGCGGATTATTTCCTGTCGATCGGCGTTGTAGCCTTCAGTGACCGCGCCGTTCTGGACGTTCTGGCGGGCACGTTCGCGCAGGGTGGTGACGTCGGATAAGTGCATGTCGCTCATCTCGTTCTCCTGGAGGCTGATCCGGTAGGGCGCCACGCTCTGCGGGCGTGGTCGCTCTAGTTCTGAGTGACGCGATCCTGGAAAAGTTTTACCGGATTTTTCCACGGCGTGACCGAAGGTTCCGGTGAGCGGCGGTAGGGTTGATCGGGCTGAAGTGACTCGGGTGTCATAGACTGGTCATCATCGGTACTGATGCTGACCCCCTCTTGATCGCAAGGATGTCGCCATGTCGCAACGCTGTGCCACTCGCTATCCGCTGGTGCTGGTCCCGGGCATGCTCGGTTTCATTCGCCTGGTCTTGTATCCGTACTGGTATGGCATCGTGGAGGCGTTGCGCCGGGGCGGGGCGGTGGTGATCCCGGTGAAGGTCTCGCCCCTGCATTCATCCGAGGTTCGTGGCGAGCAGTTGCTCGCGCGGATCGAGGAAGTGCTGCAGCAAACCGGCGCGCGGAAGGTCAACCTGATCGGTCACAGCCAGGGTGCTCTCACCGCCCGCTACGCAGCAGCCAAACGTCCGGACCTGGTGGCGTCGGTCACCTCGGTGGCTGGCACCAACCACGGTTCCGAATTGGCCGATTACCTGCAAACCCACTACCCGGCCGACAGCGCCAAGGGGCGTCTGCTCAGCGCCCTGCTGCGGCTGATCAATGGGCTGATGTGTTTGCTGGACACGGGCTACCACGGACCAAGGCTGCCGGCTGACCTCAACGCCTCCCACGCCTCGCTGACAACCGCCGGCGTTGCACTGTTCAATGAACGTTATCCACAGGGCTTGCCATCCACCTGGGGTGGCCACGGCCCGGAAGAGGTCAATGGCGTGCGTTATTACTCCTGGTCCGGAACGTTGCAGCCGGGCAAGACTGACAAGGGCCGCAACCTGTTCGATGGCACGAATCGAAGCTGCCGCTTGTTTGCCCGGACCTTCGTGCGCGAGGCGGGGCAGTGCGACGGCATGGTCGGGCGCTACAGTTCGCACCTGGGCACGGTGATTCGTGATGATTATCCGCTGGACCATTTCGACATCGTCAATCAGTCGCTGGGGTTGGTGGGCCGGGGAGCGGAGCCGATCCGGTTGTTTGTCGAGCATGCGGAGCGGTTGAAGGCGGCTGGGGTGTAGATCGTCAGGAGGGCCGCGTTATCGTTCTTCGCGAGCCTGCTCGCGAAATCGGTGGACCTGGCACCGAAAAATCAGACAGATGAAGGTGTAACAGGCTTTGTCTACACTGCACCCTATCGCCGTACCCTTGTACGGCAACCAGGAGAAACACCATGAAGATGCTGCGTGTCCCATTGTTGATGATCGGTTTGCTGCTGTGTTCCCAAGGCTTTGCCGCCACGGCCCAGCAAACCAAGATGACTACCTGCAACGCCGACGCCACCACCAAGGCGCTCAAGGGCGACGAACGCAAAGCATTCATGAGCAACTGCTTGAAGGCCGCTCCGGCCGCCGCTACTCCCGGCACGCCGCAGGAGCGCATGAAGACCTGCAACGCCACCGCCACTGCCCAGGCGTTGAAGGGTGACGCTCGCAAGACATTCATGAGCGAGTGCCTGAAGAAAAAATAAGGGCTGGTTTTTTCCCGACCGATCAGGGCCCT
>NZ_JAOSHO010000686.1 GCF_025917275.1 Pseudomonas agronomica
AGATCGCAGCCTCGCTTCGCTCGGCAGCTACAAGCATGCACGCAACGAAGCAATCGGTAATCGATCAGCTAGAATGGCGCCTTCGTTTTCACCGAGCCTGTCATGACGCCCATTCAACACCACGCCCAACTCGACTGGGACGACCAGGGTCGCCCTCGTTCCCGGGCGTTCAACGATGTGTATTTCTCCGACCAGTCGGGCCTGGAAGAAACCCGCTACGTGTTCCTTGAGCAGAACAACCTCGCCGAGCGTTTTGCCGCGCTGGCGGACAACGGGCGACTGGTGATCGGCGAAACCGGGTTTGGCACCGGGCTGAATTTTCTTTGCGCCTGGCAGTTGTTCGAGCAGTGCGCGCCAGCGGGGGCGCGGCTCCATTTTGTCAGCGTCGAGAAATTTCCCCTGAGCCCCGAGGACCTGCGCCGGGCCTTGGCCTTGTGGCCCGAACTCAAGGCCCAGGCTGACCAGTTGCTTGGGCAGTACGTCGCGATTCACCAGGGTTTCCAGCGCATGATTTTGGCTAACGGCCGAGTGACGCTGACCTTGTTGATTGGCGATGCCCTGGAGCAGTTGCCGCAGTTGGACGGACACATCGACGCCTGGTTCCTCGATGGTTTCGCCCCGGCGAAAAACCCCGAGATGTGGACCGCCGAGCTGTTCGCCGAACTGGCGCGACTGGCCGCGCCCGGTGCCACCCTCAGCACCTTTACCAGCACCGGCTGGGTGCGACG
The DNA here is from genome assembly GCF_025917275.1 of Pseudomonas agronomica. Taxonomy (GTDB): domain Bacteria; phylum Pseudomonadota; class Gammaproteobacteria; order Pseudomonadales; family Pseudomonadaceae; genus Aquipseudomonas; species Aquipseudomonas agronomica. The sequence goes on from NZ_JAOSHO010000686.1 coordinate 729, forward strand.
CCTGCTCAACGCAGCGGGCTTCAAGATGAAGCGCACGCCAGGCATTGGTCACAAATGGGAAATCCTTCGCGGCGTGTTCCTCGGCTGGCCGGATCAGGCGCCTAAGCCCGCGCCGGCAAAGCCCTGGTACGCCCGCCCCACCCCGCCTGCCGGTGAACGCCGGGCCCTGGTGATCGGTGGCGGACTGGCCGGTTGCGCCAGCGCCGCCAGCCTCGCCGCCCGTGGCTGGCAGGTGACCTTGCTGGAGCGTCATGCCGGTCTGGCCGAGGAAGCGTCCGGCAATCCGCAAGGCGTGCTGTACCTCAAGCTGTCGGCCCATGGCACCGCGCTGTCGCAGATGATTCTCAGCGGTTTCGGCTACACGCGGCGCTTGCTCGAACATTTGCAGCGAGGCCTCGACTGGGACGGCTGCGGTGTCCTGCAACTGGCCTTCGACGCCAAGGAAGCCGAGCGTCAGGCGCGCCTGGCCGAGGCGTTTCCGGCAAGTCTCTTGAAGATCCTTGATCGCGACGAGGCCGAGGCGCAATCGAGCATCGGCTTGCCCAGCGGCGGCTTGTTTTACCCCGAAGGCGGCTGGGTGCACCCGCCAGCGCTGTGCCGCCGGCAAGCCTCGGACCCAGCGATCACGCTGCAGCCACACCATGAAGTGCTGGAGCTGCGCCGCATCGACGGCCAGTGGCAGGCCTGGGACGGAGAACGCTGCCTGGCCAGCGCACCCGTCGCAATCCTCGCCAGCGCCGCTGAGATCAAACGCTTCGAGCCCGCCGCCGAGCTGCCCCTCAAGCGTATTCGCGGACAGATCACCCGTCTGCCGCAAACCGCCCGTAGCCAAAGCCTGGCGACGGTGGTCTGCGCCGAAGGCTATGTGGCCCCGCCGCGCCTGGGCGAGCACACATTGGGCGCCAGTTTCGATTTCCACAGCGATGACCTGACCCCCACCGCCGCTGAGCATGCCGGCAACCTACAGATGCTCGAGGAGATTTCCCAGGACCTGGTGGAGCGCCTGGACGCCAGAGCCCTGGACCCGGAGCACCTGGAGGGCCGCGCGGCGTTTCGCTGCACCAGCCCCGACTACTTGCCGATTGTCGGGCCGCTGGCCGAGCACCCTGCCTTCATCGAAGCGTACTCAGCCCTGGCCAAGGACGCCCGCCAAGTACCCGATACGCCGTGCCCCTGGCTCGACGGCCTGTACGTCAACAGCGGCCACGGCTCCCGAGGCCTGATCACCGCGCCGCTGTCCGGCGAACTGATCGCCGCCTGGCTGGAGAACGAACCGCTGCCGCTGCCACGCAGCGTGGCCGAGGCCTGCCATCCGAACCGGTTTGCGCTGCGGGCGGTGATTCGGGGCAAGGCCTGAACATAGTTGACTGTTAACCATCTTCCCTGTGGGAGCGAGCTTGCTCG
>NZ_JAOSHO010000687.1 GCF_025917275.1 Pseudomonas agronomica
GGCTCGCTTTTTTAATGTCCATGGATGTTGTTGTGCTTTTGGCGCGAAGGGATTCGTATGCGTTCGTTTTTGCTGCTGTTTGTATTGAGTTGTTCTGTTTCCGTCGGGGCCCTGGCGGAGCCGTTTTATAACGCCAAGCCCCTGGCCCATCCGCTGATAAAAAACTCCCAGGAGAGTGGGGCGACGCTGGCGTTTATCCGCGAAGCGGAGGGTGTCGTCGGCTACTCATGCCTGTGTGATTCGTCGGATGGCGTCCCGCAAGTGCTCGACCGGTATGGCGATGCCAGTATCGAGTCAGTGTTCTACGCCAGCCTCGACAGTGATCTCCAGACGTTGGTCGTGCTGTCCCGGGCGAAGGGGCAGTACGCCCTTCATGGTTATCGGTTCGTGCCGTCTACCGGGACGTATCGCCGGCTCGAGACGCTTCAGTCGGTGCTGGATCGTATCGCTGCCAATAGCAAAGTCCTCAATGCTGCCATTGTCCAAAAAGCCCTGGGCGCGTTGCCGCCTTACGCTTACGGCGCCGTGGTGCCCGTGACCGGTATCGTCGAATTCGACACGCTCAATCCCGCTGACGGTACGCTGGTGGGCTACTTCGGTGTCGACGGGGTCCCGGCCTCGGCGGGACAGCCGGCGGAGGATCCCCATCGCGATACCTACAAAAAGACCTTCCAGCAGCGCGAAGGGCGCTGGCTCACGCTGACGTATGAGCGCGTGTCGCCTCGGGATGAGGATGTGGGGGTTGCGTATAGCGTCAGTCGGATGGCTTGGGAAGCCCGTCCGCAGCTGTACCAAGGCTCTGAGGATGGGGTGGGGGTGATCATGGGGGATAGGCAGCTATGGGCGCTGGGTTCGTATGCCCAAGGCAAGAAATCGGGTCGGTGGAAGGAGTTTGGCCCGTCGGGCGACGAGTCTACCGGCGCCTATGTGGATGGGGTGCGCCAGGGGCCGTGGGTTATCAGTGATAGGGGGACGGTTTCCAAAGGCGTGATTGTCGATGACTTCTACGAGGGGCGCTGGACGATCGAGGGATACGACGATGAGGTGCTGATGTCGGGCTTCGATACTTACAAACACGGTGATTTTGACGGGCCTTCCGAGCGTGTGCGTCATGGCGAGGTGATCCAGCGCGGCGATTTCGTGGCGGGCATACAGCACGGCGATTGGAAAATGCCGTGGGGCGAGGGGCGTTACGTGCAAGGCGTCCGGGAGGGGCGTTGGATTTTGAAGGTGGAGGGCGGCGGCGTCCAGACCGTGGACTTTGTCGCCGACAAGAGGCACGGCGAGTTGCGAGAAGTGGATGCTGCGGGGGTGTTGCGGCGGGTCGAGCACTACCAAGCGGGTGTGTTGGATGGGTTGAAAGAGACCTATGCGGCGAATGGCAAGCTCACCTATTCGGCTCACTACGCCAATGGTCAGATCGAAGGGCGGGCGCTGGCCTATGCGGACGACGGTGCCGTGCTGCTGTCGGATATCTCCTGGCGTTACGGTTCGCGAGAGGGTGCCTTTCGTCTCTATCACCCTAATGGCCAGCCCGATACGGTGGCAACGTACGAAAAGGATGAGCCCATTGGCAACGTGCAATCATTCGACGCGAATGGGGTGTTAATTGCGGACCGCAACTATTGCCATGTGCCGGATGGGAAGTACACCCGCATCAAGTTGTGCGGCAAGCAGCGCGGGGCATTCAATAACGGCCACTTCGATTCCGAGAGTGACTACCTGTTTGGTAACGAGCAGAGTGCCCGCCATACCCAGGATGGGCACAATGTGCGGGAGGTGTTGCTGGGGCCTGATGATCGTGTGACTCGCAAGGAGTACTACCCCAGCGGTCAGTTGAAGTCCTCCGAGGCCCGGCAGGGGTTTCGGCTGATAACGGTCTATGGGCGCGAATACAAGGACTATTCGTACGCCAAGCGCGAAGGCGAGACGGTCTACTACTACCCGACGGGTGTGGTCGAGCGCCGCATGACCTTCAAGGATGACAAGATCGTGGGCTGCTACACCGGCTACGACGAGGCGGGCGTACAGAACTTCCCACCCCCAGGAGGTTGCCCTCCGCCGAAGCCGGTGGTGTTCAATTTCGGCGAGTAGAGTTCTGATTTCCCTGATCAATGTGGGAGCGAGCT
>NZ_JAOSHO010000688.1 GCF_025917275.1 Pseudomonas agronomica
TGTGGGAGCGAGCTTGCTCGCGATAGCCGCGACTCGGTCCCAAGTCCTAAAAGCAGGTCTCCATAACCTCAACCACCCGCAACCCCTCATCCACCAGGCACCCTACCCGCCACTTGTCGAACGTCAGGCACGGGTGGGAAGTCCCGAACGCAATGATGTCCCCCACCCGCAGCTCGACCCCCGGCGCCACCGTCATGAACGCATGCTGGTCCATCACCGCCGTCACCTTGCAAGCGCTGACATCGTCACCCGTCACCGAATCAGCCTCTGGTTTGTAGCGCTCGAGCGGCACCGGCAGCCCGGCGTCATAGGCCACGTCGCGCTTGCCCAGGGCGATCACCGCGAAGCCCGGCTCCGGCATCGACTGCACGTGGGCCCAGACTTCCAGGGCCGGGCGCAAGCCTTCGTGCAAGTCGCTGCGCCGCTCCAGCACGCAGCACTGGGCCTCTTTGTAGATGCCATGGTCATGGGCCACGTAACTGCCGGGACGCAGCACACTGAGGAAACGCCCTTGGGCATTCCGGGCCTCGAAGGATTCGGCAATCAGGTCGTACCAGGCCGAACCCGAGGCGGTGATGATCGGCTTGGCGATGGCGAATGCGCCGCTGTCCTGCAACTGCATGGCCAGCCCCACCAGCGATGCGGCGAATTGGCGAATGCCGCTGATGGCGTGGTCGCCGTGAATCACCCCTTCGTAGCCTTCGATGCCGGTCAAGGCCAGCGCCGGTTGTGCACCGATGGCCTCGGCCAACGCCACCACCTCGGCTTCGCTCCGACACCCGCAACGACCGCCGACGACGCCGTACTCGATCATCACATTGAGCCGCACGCCGCGAGAGGCGAAATAAGCGCCCAGGTCAGCGACATTGTCCGGATGATCGACCATGCAATGGAATTCGAACGCCGGGTCGGCCAGCAGATCGGCAATCAATGCCATGTTGGGTTTGCCGACCAGTTGATTGGCCATCAGCACCCGCCGCACGCCATGGGCGTAAGCAGCACGGGTCTGCACTGCCGTGGCGAGGGTCAGGCCCCAGGCGCCGGCTTCGAGCTGGCGGCGGAACAGCGCCGGGGTCATGCTGGTCTTGCCGTGGGGCGCCAGCTCGGCGCCGCTGTCACTGACAAATGCCTGCATCCAGCGAATGTTGTGCTCCAGCGCCTCGCGGTGCAGCACCAGTGCCGGCAGGCTGACGTCCCGCAACAGATGAGCGCCCACGGCAGCGGCGCCCTTCTCGACGCATGCGTTATCGATGGCAGAAGACATGTTCGAACTCCTCACACAGCCGTGGCTGTCTATTCGTTGATGCGACGGGCCAGGTGGTTGGCGCTTTCGATCAGCACCCGGCGGTAGTCGGCGTAATTGTTCTTGGCGTCAGCCCTCGGGGCGACGATGCACAGGGTCGCGATGGCAACGCCGCTGGGGTCTTTGACCGGTGCGGCGAAGCAATGGGTGAAGGTGTCGGCGACGCTGTCGAAGGAGAAGAATCCATCGACGCCAGCCTGGCGGATTTCCTTGAGAAATTGCTCCAGGGGCAAGCGCTCGCCGTCCGGCAGGATGAAATCGTCAGGGTCGATCAGGTCGATGATCTGCTGGTCGCTCAAATGCGCCAGCAACAGGCGCCCGGAGGCGGTCCAGGGGATCGGCGCGTTCTCACCGATGTCCGAGGAAATGCGGAAATGCCGCTCGCCTTCCTTCATCAGCGCGACCGTGTATTTGCGCCCGTTGAGCAGGCACATCTGCGCGGTTTCCCGGGTCTGCCGGACGATATCCTGCAAGGCCTGGTCAGCCTCGCGGCTCAGGTCGAAGTGCCGCAGATGCGCTTGGCCGAGGAAGTACAACTGGCGCCCCAGGTAGACATGGCCGTCCTTGCCCACCGGCTCGAGGATGCGTCGTTCCAGCAGCGACGCCACCAGTTCATAGACCGTGGACTTGGGGCTGCCGATGCCGCTGGCGATGTCGTTCGGGCGCAGCGGCTGGCCGATTTCCTTGAGGAAATCGAGGATATCGAACGCCCGATCCAATCCCCGGGCCCGGCGTTTGATGGTGTCTTCGGTCATGTCTTTGGTTCCTGAAATTTCACCAATAATCGCATGTATCTTTATTGTGGCGAGGGAGCTTGCTCCCG
>NZ_JAOSHO010000689.1 GCF_025917275.1 Pseudomonas agronomica
GTGGGAGCGAGCCTGCTCGCGAAGAGGCCGGAACAGCCAACCAAAATACAAGCCAAACAAAAAGGCCCTGAGGTTCACACCCCAGGGCCTTTTTGATTTTCAGCTACCGATCAAGCCGCCTTGGCTTCCGGGTGGCTCAGCGAGCGGTTCAGTGCGCTGAACAGTGCCTTGAAGCTCGCCGTGGTGATGTTTTCATCGATGCCCACGCCGTGCACCGCACGCTCGCCGTTGACCCGCAGTTCGATGTACGCCGCGGCCTTGGCATTGGTGCCGGCGCCGATGGCGTGCTCGTTGTAGTCCATGATTTCCACCGGAATCGGCAGGCCGGCCACCAGCGCTTCCAGGGCGCCGTTGCCTCGGCCGCGCCAGTGCAGGTTGGTTTCGCCCTGGCCCTTGCTTGCCACTTCCACTTCCACGGCGCTGTTGCCGTTTTCTTCCTGCAGGCGATGGCTGACCAGCGCGTACGGGGTGTTGGCTTGCAGGTATTCACGCTGCAGCAAGGCATGGATCTGCTGGGCGGTCATCTCCAGGCCCAGGCGATCGGTTTCGCGCTGCACCACCTGGCTGAACTCGATCTGCATGCGACGTGGCAGGCTGATGCCGTATTCCTGCTCCAGCAGGTAGGCGATGCCGCCCTTGCCCGACTGGCTGTTCACGCGAATCACCGCCTCGTAGCTGCGGCCGATGTCGGCCGGGTCGATCGGCAGGTACGGCACTTCCCACAGGGTGTCCGGTTTCTGCTGGGCGAAGCCCTTGCGGATGGCGTCCTGGTGCGAGCCGGAGAAGGCGGTGTGAACCAGGTCGCCGACGTACGGGTGGCGTGGGTGCACCGGAATCTGGTTGCACTCTTCGACCACTTTGCGCACGCCGTCGATGTCGGAAAAATCCAGTTCAGGGTTGATGCCCTGGGTGTAGAGGTTCAGCGCCACGGTCACCAGGTCGACGTTACCGGTGCGTTCGCCGTTGCCGAACAGGCAGCCTTCGACACGGTCGGCGCCGGCCATCAGGCCCAGCTCGGTAGCGGCCACGCCGGTGCCGCGGTCGTTGTGGGTGTGCAGGCTGATCAGCACGCTGTCACGACGAGTAATGTTGCGGTGGAACCACTCGATCTGGTCGGCGTAGATGTTCGGGGTGGCGACTTCCACGGTGGCCGGCAGGTTGAGGATCACTTTGCGCTCAGGCGTCGGGTTCCAGACTTCGATCACGGCGTCGCAGACTTCCTTGGCGAACTCCAGCTCGGTGGCGCTGAAGGTCTCTGGCGAGTATTCGAACTGCCATTGGGTTTCCGGCTGCTGGGCGGCGTATTTGACGAACAGCTTGGCCGCGTTCACTGCGATTTCCTTCACGCCTTCCTTGTCCTGGTTGAACACGATGCGGCGGAACGACGGGCAGGTGGCGTTGTACAGGTGGACAATGGCCTTCTTCGCGCCACGCAGGGATTCGAAGGTGCGGGCGATGAGGTCTTCACGGGCCTGGGTCAGCACTTGGATGGTGGTGTCGTCCGGGATGTGGCCTTCTTCGATGAGGGTGCGCACGAAGTCGAAGTCGGTTTGCGATGCCGCTGGGAACGATGCTTCGATTTCCTTCACGCCCACGGCTACCAGGGTTTTCCAGAAGCGCAGCTTCTTGACCGCGTCCATCGGCTCGATCAAGGACTGGTTGCCATCGCGCAGGTCGGAACTGCACCAGATCGGCGCGGCGGTGATGGTCTTCGACGGCCAGGTGCGATCCGGCAGGTTGATGGTCGGGAACGCGCGGTATTTCGAAGACGGGTCTTTGAGCATGCTCATGGGCGGAATCCTTATTGTCGTGGCCGGAAAAAGGCGGCCTGCCGGTGTTTCGAATGGGGTGGCTCTTCAGCCGGGACGAGGTGCCGCGATTCAGCCCGGCAGTCGTGCACTGACGAGGCACAGGCTGCGGTGCTGGCGAAGCTGAATGAGGGTGTGAGAGGTTTTCATGCCTCAACCCTAACCGCGTGGAGGGGGGGTTGCAAGCAGTCGGAAAAAATTGGGAGAAGTTCTGCTTTTGAACTGATTTGCGGGATTTAATCGCGCGTGTTCGGGAATAGGTTCCTGGAAATTGCGCCGATGTTTTGAGCTTGGCAATTCACAGCAGG
>NZ_JAOSHO010000069.1 GCF_025917275.1 Pseudomonas agronomica
GTCCCAAAGATCGCAGGCTTCGCCAGCTCCTACAGACCCGGCGGGGCAAGTTCCTTTGCCACCCATCAATGGGCAAACAGCGAATTACCTTTCTGTCCCGCCAGCTTCTCAGGCTTGATCAGGAACCGCGCCAGCGCCGGCAGCAGCCACAACGCACCAAACATGTTCCACAACAGCATGAACGTCAGCATCAAGCCCATGTCCGCCTGGAACTTGATGGCCGAGAAGATCCAGGTGCACACGCCAATCGCCAGGCACAAACCGGTGAACAGCACCGCTTTGCCCGTGGATTTCAGCGTCTGGTAGTAGGCTTCCTGCAACGGCAAGCCAGCGCGCAGGAAACTTTCCAGGCGACTGTAGATGTAGATGCCGTAGTCCACGCCAATCCCCACCCCCAGCGCAACCACCGGCAGGGTCGCGACTTTCACGCCGATGCCCATGAATGCCATCAGCGCGTTGCCCAGCACCGACGTCAGCACGAGCGGCAGCACAATGCACAGCGTCGCCGCCCAGGAACGGAAAGTGATCATGCACATGGTCGCCACGCAGATATAAACCAGGACCAGAATGGTCAATTCCGATTCCTTGATCACTTCGTTGGTGGCGGCCTCGATGCCCGCATTGCCGGCAGCCAGGATGAACTCCAGGCCATCGCGGTTGTTGTCCTTGGCAAAGTCCTGCACCGCCTTAACTGCGCGGTCCAGGGTCTCGGCCTTGTGATCGTTGAGGAACACCAGCACCGGCGCCAGGGAACAGCTGTTGTTGTACAGGCCATCGGCCCGGGCAATGGAGCTGTTGAGCACATCAGGGTTGCGCGACAGGGTTTCCCATTTCAGGTTGCCCTCGTTCATGCCCTTGATCATCTGCTTGGACACGGTCACCAGGGAAATCGCCGACTGCACACCTTCGGTGTTCTGCATCTTCCACATCAGCTCGTCGATCGGCGCCATGGCCTCATAGCGCGAACAGCCTTCTGCCTTGGTCTTGACCATCACCACCAGTACATCGGAGCTGGTGGAGTAATTGCTGATGATGAAATTGTTGTCCTGGTTGTAGCGCGAGTCCGGACGCAGCTCCGGCGCGCCCTGGTCGAGGTCGCCGATCTTCAGGTTCTGGCTGTACCAGAGGCCGCCGCCAAACGCGAGCACGGCCAGGGCAATCGATACCGGTGCGACCTTGGCGCTGGCGAAGTTCGACAGCGTGCGCCAGAACGGATGCTCGCGGGTCGCGTCTTTCTTGCTGCGCTCCACGGCCCGCTTGCTGATGCCGACGTAGGAGATCGCCACCGGCAGCAGGATCAGGTTGGTGAACACGATGACCGCCACGCCGATGGAGGCGCCGATGGCGAGTTCGCGGATCACGCCGATGTCGATGATCAACAAGGTGATGAAGCCGACGGCATCGGCCAGGATCGCGATCATGCCCGGCAGGAACAATTGGCGGAAGGTGCGCCGCGCTGCGGTCAGGGCGTTGTCCGCCTCGCTGGATTGCAAGGCGATGCCGTTGATTTTCTGCACGCCATGGGAGATACCGATGGCGAAGATCAGGAACGGCACCAGCATCGAGTAAGGATCAAGTCCAAAGCCCGCCGCGTGCATCAGCCCCAATTGCCAGACTACCGCCACCAGGGTGGTGCTCAACACGGCGACGGTGCTGCGCATGCAGTTCGTGAACCAGTACAGCAGGATCAGCGTAATCACGAAGGCCACGCCGAAGAACATCACCACCATGACCAGGCCATCGATCAGGTCGCCGACTTTCTTGGCGAAACCGACGATGTGGATCTGCACATTGGGGTTCTGGGCTTCGAACTTGTTGCGGATCTTGTCTTCAAGCTCATGGGAGAATTTGCGGTAGTCCAGGGCGAGCAACTTGCCTTGATCCTGCGGGTCCGGGTAGGACTCCAGCAGCGGAATGTCGACGATGCTCGATTTGAAATCGTTCGCCACCAAGCGCCCGACCTGGCCGGACTTGAGCACGTTGTTGCGCAACAGGTCGAGGCTGTCGGCCGAGCCGTCGTAGCTCTGGGGAATCACCTCGCCGCCGGCGAAGCCCTCCTCCGTCACCTCGGTCCAGCGCACGCTCGGGCTCCACAGCGACTTGAGCCCGGAACGGTCGACACCCGGGATATAGAAGACTTCGTCGTGGATCTGGCGCAGGGTCTCCATGTAATCCTTGGAGAAGATGTCGCCATCGGTGGCTTCAACGGAGATGCGCACCGTGTTGCCCAGGTTCGCCAGGTCGTTGCGGTGTTCGAGCATTTTCTCGATGAAAGGGTGCTCGAGGGGGATCATTTTTTCGAAGCTGGTGGACGGCCGGATCAGCGTGGCCTGCCAGAACAGGAAAATGCTGACCAGCAGGCAAATGACGATCACTGCCGGGCGGTTATTGAAAATCAGGCGTTCGAGGAATGTCGCCTTGTCTTGGTGATGACTGCTCATGGGGTCCGCCTTGTTGTTATTGTGCCCGTCTGACAGGCCCGGCTCATTTGCTCAGTTCGGCGCCAGTGGACGTGGTGGCGCGAACGCCGCCCTGTCCCGCCAGGATCAGGTTGCCGTTGCCCGCCGCCGTGACGGCCGCTACGGAAATACGGTCGGGGCGGTTGAAGACACTGAACGTCACGCCGTCGTCGGTGCTGCGGATCACGCTGCCACCGTTGCCGACGATCACGATCGAGCCGTCCGGCAACAGCGTCGCGCCCGACAAGCCGAACTCCAGCGCACCACGGGCGGCCTTGAGCTCGACCTGCTCCCAGGTCGTGCCAAAATCGGCGGAACGATACAGATTGCCGCGAAGACCGTAGGCCAGCAGGGTCGAAGGCTGGGCGGTGCCAACGACGCCAAACAGCGAGCCTTCATACGGCCCCTGGAGTTTTTCCCAGGTCTGCCCCCAGTCGGCGGAGCGGAACATGCTGCCGGCCTCGCCGACGACGAACAGCCCGGCATCCTTCACGGCGGCGATGGCGTTGAGGTGGTATTGATCTTCATTGTCGAGGCGGTCGCTGGCGTCTTCCCAGTGCTTGCCACCGTCGGTGGTCTCGTACAGCGCCCCGTAGGCGCCCACGGCGAAACCATGGCTGGCGTCCTGGAACCAGATGTCCAGCAACGGTGCTTCACGAGGGAGGTCTTCGAATTGCTTGGTCCAGGTGCTGCCGCCGTCCTCGCTGGCGAGGATCTGCGCGTCGTGCCCCACCGCCCAGCCGTGCTTGTCATCGACGAAAAAGACGGCTGTGAGCAACTGGCGGGTCGGCACCTTCGCCTGGGTCCAGGACGTGCCGTGGTCATCGGAATAGACGATATGCCCACGGTCGCCGACCGCCACCAGGCGCTGTCCGGCATGCACCACATCGAGCATCAGGGTCTTGCTGGCCTTGGCCGATTCGACGGAATAGATGACATCGGACGTCGATGCCGCCACCGCAAGCACCGGTGCCGACAACACGACAGAGCCCAGCAGCGAGAGCGCCGAGGCCAGCAACGCCACACGGCGCAGCATCGGCGGCCGGCAGCGGCCCACAGCCATGACAGGCTCATTCATAGACCTTTCCCCCATTATTATTGTTATGGCCTGGTACGTCGCCAGTCTCGGAGCATAGCCCTGAAACCTGCAATCTAGAGCCACTCGGAAGCTGAGCTATCCTATCGGGCTTTCGAAAGGTCTGACAATCGACGCCACGTTATCTTTTGTTAACCGTGGGGATAGGTGATGGGGGTGAATGGCGGGGTATTCGGTGGGGTGATAGCGAGGGGCTAGGCGGTGACAGGGCTGACGCTATCGCGAGCAAGCTCGCTCCCACAGGGGGGCCAGGCTGATCACAGAATAGGTGTTCGCTGAAGATCTACTGTGGGAGCGAGCTTGCTCGCGATGAAGGCACCGCGGTCCGCCTGGCAGACCGCGGAATCAAGGTCAAGCCAGGCTCTTGCTCACCACCTCGAACACATCGGCGGAAAGCGCGCCGGACGCGAGAATGCGTTCCAGCTCGGCCTTCATCAGCGCCTGCCGGGCGCTGTCGTATTTGCGCCAGCGGGTCAGCGGCGCCAGTTGTCGCGAGGCGATCTGTGGATTGAAGCCATTGAGCTGGATCACCAGGTCCGCCAGGAAGCGGTAGCCCGAACCGTCGGCGGCGTGGAAGTTGATCAGGTTTTGCCCGGCGAACGCGCCGATCAGCGCCCGCACCTTGTTCGGGTTCTTGATGTTGAACGCCGGGTGCTCCATCAGCGCCTTGACCCGCTCCAGGCCACCCGGCAACGGGCTGCCGGCCTGGACGCTGAACCACTGGTCCATGACCAGCGGATTGCCCTTGAAGTTTTCCGCAAACACTTCCAGCGCCTTGGCCTTCTCGGCCTCGAACGGCGAGTTGACCAGCACCGCCAGCGCCGTGAGGCGCTCGGTCATGTTGTCGGCGGCGTCGAACTGATCGAGCGTCGCGCTCAGCACTTGCGGCTTGTCGGTCAGCATCAGGTACGACAGTGCGATGTTCTGCAACGCGCGACGGGCGAAATGCTCGGCCTCGGCCACGTACGGCGTGCGCCGGGACAAATCGCGGTTGGCTTCGTAGCGCAGCCACAAGGCTTCGAACAGGCTGTCGGCCAGTTGCCGGCGCGCGAACTCGCGGGCGGCGTGGATCGCCTCGACATCCGCCACTTCGCTGATTTCGGTCAGGTAGGCTTCGCTTGGTAGCGAGAGCATTTCGGCGACCATCGCCTGATCCAGCGAATCGTCCGATAGCACGGTGCGCAATGCGCTGACCAGTCGCGGGTCCAGGACCAGGCTCTCGCCCTTCTGATGCTGGCCGATCAGCTCCTGCAACACCTGCACCGACAACTGCTGGCCGGCGTCCCAGCGGTTGAAGCCGTCGCTGTCGTGCTGCATCAGGAACATCAGTTGGTCGCGGTCGTACGGGAAGCTCAGCTTCACCGGCGCCGAGAAACCGCGCAACAACGAAGGCAGAGGCTTTTCAGCGACATCGACAAAGGTGAAGGTCTGCTCGGCTTCGGTCACCGAGATCACGCGGGTGGTGCCGCTGGCCGCTGCTTCGCTGCTCAGGCGCAGTGGGATTTCAGCGCCGTTGCTGGCGAGCAAGCCCAACTCGACCGGAATCACGAACGGCAGTTTTTCCGCTTTGTCCGGTGTTGGCGGGCAGCTCTGGCGGAAGGTCAGGCTGTAGGTCTTGGCCGCGGCGTCGTAGGACTCGCTCACCGCCAGCCGTGGCGTGCCGGCCTGGCTGTACCAGCGCTTGAATTGGCTCAGGTCGACACCGTTGGCGTCTTCCATGGCCTTGATGAAGTCGTCGCAGGTCACGGCCTGGCCGTCGTGGCGTTCGAAATACAAGTCGCTGCCCTTGCGGAAGCCTTCGGCGCCCAGCAGGGTGTGGATCATGCCGACCACTTCCGAGCCCTTTTCGTACACGGTCAGGGTGTAGAAGTTGGAGATCTCGATGAAGCTGTCCGGGCGCACCGGATGGGCCATCGGGCCGGCGTCCTCGGCAAACTGGTGCGTACGCAGGTAAGCGACGTCCTGGATGCGCTTGACGGTGGCCGAGTTCATGTCCGCCGAAAACCCGGCGTCGCGGAACACCGTGAAGCCTTCCTTGAGCGACAACTGGAACCAGTCGCGGCAAGTCACGCGGTTGCCGGACCAGTTATGGAAGTATTCGTGGGCCACGATCGCCTCGACGCGCTGGTGCGCGGCGTCGGTGGCGGTTTCGGCACGGGCCAGCACGGCGCTGGAGTTGAAGATGTTGAGGCCCTTGTTTTCCATGGCGCCCATGTTGAAGTCGTTGACCGCGACAATCATGAAGATGTCGAGGTCGTACTCGCGACCGTACACCTCCTCGTCCCAGCGCATCGATTTCTTCAGGCTGGTCATGGCGTGCTGGCACTTGTCGATGTTTTCAGGCTCGACGTAGATGCGCAGCGCCACGGTGCGCTCGGTCATCGTGGTGAAGGTGTCTTCGACGCACCACAGGTCACCGGCCACCAGGGCAAACAGGTAGGCGGGTTTCTTGAACGGGTCTTCCCAGGTCGCCCAGTGCCGGCCGTCTTCGCCGGGGCCGCTGGCGATCGGGTTGCCGTTGGACAGCAGCACCGGATAGCTGTGCTGCTCGGCCACCACGGTGGTGGTGAACTTGCTCATCACGTCCGGGCGGTCGAGGTAGTAGGTGATCTTGCGGAAGCCTTCGGCCTCGCACTGGGTACAGAACATGCTGCCGGATTTGTACAGGCCTTCCAGGGCGGTGTTGGTTTCCGGATGAATGCGCACGGTTGTGTCGACCGTGAACGCCTGGGCCTTGGGCTGCAAGGTCAGGTGGCTGTCATCCAACCGATAGTCGCCCTGCCCCAGGTCGGCGTCGTCGAGCTTGATCGACAGCAACTCCAACTGCTGGCCGTCGAGCACCAGCGGCGGCAAACCGGCACCGCGCTCGGGGTTGCGGCGCATCACCAGTTGCGCATGGACCAGGCTGTGGTCCTCGAACAACTCGAAGGTCAGGTGCGTCTCGTCGATCAGGTATTCGGGAGCCTGATAGTCCTTCAGGTAGATCATCTTCGGTTGTTCGGTGCGCATGGGTCGAATCCTTCTACTGATGCACGGCGAGCTGGTAAGCCGTGTATTTACGAATGTTGATCACGCCAGTGTCGAAAATCAGGTACTGGCCCTTGATGCCCAGCAGCGTGCCTTCGGCGATCGGGTCCTTGTCCAGGTTGAAGCTGACGATCTTGGCCGGATACTGCTGCACCGGGTAACGGATCTCGATCGGTTCGACGTCCGCTATTGTCTGGATCGCCTGCAAGCCGAATCGTTCCTGAAGCCCCTGCAGGCCCTGGGCGCAGCTTTCAAACAGCGAATCACGGATCGCCGGCAGGTCCACCGCCGCCGCATCGCCCTTGAGCAAGGCGCGCCAATTGGTCTTGTCCGCCACCTGGCTGCGGAACAGGTCTTCGACAAAACCCGACTGCTGGCGGGTTGCGACCCGCAGGATCGGCAGTGCCTGGCTCGCGCCCTGGTCCAGCCAACGGGTCGGCAATTGCGTGGCGCGGGTGATGCCGACCTTCACGCCCGATGAGTTGGCCAGGTAGACCACGTGATCGGTCATGCAGAACTGCTCGCCCCAGGCCGGATCCCGACAGGTACCGGCATCGAAATGGCAACGCTCGGGGCTCATGATGCACAGGTCGCATTGGGCCAGCTTGGTCATGCACGGGTAACAATAGCCCTGGCTGAAGCTGGTCTTGGTCCGGCGTCCGCAATGGGTGCAATGAATCGCACCGAGGTATTCCAGGCGAATCGTGCTGCCGATCAACGGATTGACCGGCACCTCGACATCGCCCAGGCGAAAGGCGTATTGAACGGTCGGCCCGTCCAGGCGTGCCGACATCTTGCTGATTGCACCGCGGCCAATCTCGATCAATGGATGGCGTCCGACTTGAACAGGATATTCGGCACTTCAGTGGCTTTCGACTGGCATTCCTGGGGGCCCATGTAGCCGGTGCGCTCTTCTTCGGGCAGGTTCTGGATTTCCCAGGCGATCATCGCTTGCAGCGACAGCTCGCGCTGCTCGGCGGTGAGCTTGTTGCCATCGGCCCATTTACCGATTTCCACGGCCAGCTTCAGGCTGCGGTAGATGTCGGGGGTGATGTTCTGGATCATTTCGTTGAATGAAGACATGGGTTCTCCGCGCAAATCGCGCATTTTCAAAAAGGCACAGGTCGCCGGTCAGCGGAGCATTTTACGGCGTGCGAACAGCCCGCCCAACAACCCGGTGAAGCAACCGACGAGCAACCCGCCGACATGGGCCGCGTTGGCAATCTCGCCAAAACCGATCAGCGAGACCAGGCCGGACAGGCACAGCAACAACCACACCAGCATCATCACCAATACCCCGCGGGGCAAGTGATACGCCGGGTTCGGCGCGAGCAACTGGTAAATCCAGCAATGCCCCAGCAGGCCGTACAAGACACCCGACAAGCCGCCGAACAGCGTCGGACCGCTGAAAAAATACTGGGCGAAATTGGAAACGAGGCTGAACAACAGCGTCAGCCCCAACAGGTTTATGCCGCCCTGGCGCGCTTCGATCCGCCGCCCCAGCTCCCAATACCACATGCCGTTCATGGCGATGTGCAGGAAGCCGAAGTGGATCAGCATCGGCGTCACCAGGCGCCACCACTGCCCCGCCGCCAGGCTATCGGCCAACGGCGTGAACTGGATGTAGTCGCCAACCACGCGAAACTCCAGGAAGGTCAACCAGCGCAAGGTGTCGAGATTTTCCCCCAGCAGCGTGACGGCGCTGACGATCAGGCTCAGCAGCAACACCAGGGCGGTCACCGGGCTGCGGGTCAGCTGCGCGACGAATCCGGGGCGCCGGGACGTGCCGCCCAGGTCCGGAAGTTCCAGCTGTTGATCAGGGTCGCCGGCGGGAAAACGCGCGTACAACGAACGCACGTCCTCACTGATTTCATCCGGCACCCATAGCACTTGCTCGCCCGCCTCTTCGCTGACCCGATGGGGCACTTGCATGCGTTGCAGCAACTTGACGAAACCACTCAGGTCCGCGCCCAGGGGCAAGCGCAGGACGGCGACGGCACTCATCGCACCACCTCCGGTCGCTCGACGTTCACCCAGACGAATTTGTGCGGATCGAGGCGGGTTTCCTGGTCGAGGCGATAGGCGACCAATTTGCCGTAGAGCACCGCGCTGTAGTCCAGGCACGCCAGGTTCGGACGGATCGGCGCGGGCTTGCCGCTGCGCCAGTAATGCCCGACGAACAGCAACGGTTCATCGACGCCATAGCGCAGCAGGTTGTTTTTCTCGTCCGGCGACAGCGGCGTGCGTGCCACGGGTTCTGGCAACGCATCGGGTTGGAAGACGATGTCGCCATAGGTCTGCGGGTTGTCTTCCCAGAATTTGGTGCGGAAGAAAGCCCGCGTCAGGCCGTCGCCGCCGGTCAGGGTCATGCCATGGGGCAGGCGCATGTCGGTGCCGCGCAGCAGGCGGTCGAACACGGTACAGGCGAAACTGCCCGACTCGGCCGATGCCTGGAGGAAATGCTCGTCGATGCAGCCATCCGGGAACAAGCCCCGCAGCGGCTCGATCAGGCCGGCGTCCCAGCAGGCGTGAACCACGCGGAAGCGGCCGGCATCGACAAACAGCGGCAGTTCATAGAACCACTTGAGAAAATCCTGCCAGTCGCCAGGGTGCTGTTCGAATTGGGTCAGGGTCTCGCTGAGCAGGCGGGCGTGGCGCGGCGTGTGTTCGCGCACGTAGCGCTGGCCGCTGCCCGGCAATGCCGGCGTGCTCCAACCCAGGGCGTTGAATTCGTGGTTGCCCATGATGCACAGCGCCTGGCCGGCCACGACCATGTCATGGACGATGTGCAGCGCCTCGCGAATCCGCGGGCCACGGTCGATGATGTCGCCCAGGAACACGGCCATGCGCGACGGATGCCGCCAGACCCCGCCCTGCTTGTGGTAACCGAGTCGGTCCAGCAGGTGTTCCAGGGTCAAGGCGCATCCGTGCACGTCGCCGATCAGGTCGTAACTGCGCGCGGGATCGAGCATCAGTCGCCTCCACCCCCCAGACGACTGCCCCAGCCGAGCTTGGTCCGGCAGACTTCGTAGTAGTTGTGATCCAGCGGGTGGATCAGGCGTAGCTTCTGGGCCTTCTTGCTGACCGTGATGGTGTCACCTGGCGCGCAGGTGAAATGGTTCTGGCCGTCACACGACACTTGAGGGTAGATCTGCATATCCTTGGACACGACGATTTTCAGCTCACTGTTGCCATCGACCACAATGGGTCGCCCAGACAAGGTATGGGGGTACATGGGCACAATCACAATAGCGTCGAGCTTGGGATGCATGATCGGGCCGCCGGCCGACAGCGCGTAGGCGGTGGAACCGGTCGGTGTGGCGACGATCAGGCCGTCGGCCTTCTGGCTGCAGACGAACTGGCCGTCGATGTACAACTCGAATTCGATCATGCGCGTGGACTTGCCGGGGTGCAGCACCACGTCGTTGAGGGCATCGCCCTGGCCGATGGCCTCGGCGTGACGACGGACCTCGGCTTGCAGCAGGAAGCGGTTCTCCACCAGGTAGTGACCGTCCAGGACCTCGGCGACCTTGACCTCCAGCTCGTCAGGGCGGATATCCGTCAGGAAGCCAAGACTGCCACGGTTGATCCCCAGTACCGGAATGTTGTGCCGCGCCAGGGCCCGGGCGGCGCCCAGCAGGCTGCCGTCCCCGCCGACGACGATGACCATGTCGCAGACTTCGCCCAGCATCTTGCGCGACGACGTTTGCAGGCCGTGGCCCGGCAGCACTTCGGCGATGGTGTCTTCGAGGATCACATGCAGGTGCCGCTCCAGGAGGAAACGTTTGAGACGGCGAACGGTGTCCAGCACCTGTGAACTGCCCAGGCGACCGATGATGCCGATATTGCGAAATTGCTCCATGAGGCTCCTGCGAGGGTCTGCGGCGGGCGAAAAACCCGATTATGGGCGAAAGCGCTCCGTAGACAAAATTCTTTAAGCCTCCAGCGCAACGGCTATGCTCGCAAGATGATCCTGTTCCCTGAATTGCTCGACCTGCCCCGCCGCCTGCGCCACCCCGAAGTGCGGGACCTGGCGTGGGTGATCATCGCGCCGCCGATGCTCATCGACACCCCTTGGCCCCAGCGTCATCCCCTGGCGGGCAGCGACTGGGTGCAACAGCCGCACCGGCTGGAACACTGGCTGCGCCAACTGGACCGCGACAGCTACCCGTTGCTGCAATGCCTGTCCCAAGGCCGGACACGGCGCCTGGGCCTGTATTACGAAAGGTTGTGGCAATTTGCCGTACAACACGCACCGGGCATCGAATGGATCGCGGCGAACCTGCCGATTCGTCGCGAAGGCCATACGTTGGGGGAATTGGATCTGTTGCTGCGTGATGGCGAAGGTGTTCATCACCTGGAACTGGCGATCAAGCTGTACCTCGGTCCGCAACAAGGCAACGGGCACGACACCGCGCAGTGGCTCGGCCCCGGTTGCCATGATCGCCTGGACCGTAAGCTGGCGCACCTGCATGAGCACCAATTGCCGATTTGCGCATGTCCGGAGAGCCGCGAGGCCTTGGCGGCGCTGGGCATCGAATCGTTTCGCTCGCACCTCTGGCTCGGCGGCTATCTGCTCTACCCGTGGCCGGGTGAGGCCGAACCACCGAGCGGCGCGCACCCCAGGCATTTGCGCGGCCGCTGGCTGCACCAGCGGGACTGGTCGGGGTTCGTCGCCCAACGACCGCCAGGCCACTGGCAACCCCTGCCCCGCGCCGCCTGGCTCGCGCCGGCCCATTACCCTGCGGAGCAGGTCTGGACCGAGGCACAGCTGGACGCCTGGCGAACCGCCCTCGACCCGATGGCACCAGCGCAGCTGATGGTGCGCCTGACGGAGAATGCCGAGGGGGAATGGGAGGAAGCCGAGCGGGCGTTCCTGGTGGCGGACCTTTGGCCGGATGTGCCGGGCAATGGCTAACAACCGCCCCGTAGGAGCTGGCGAAGCCTGCGATCTTTTGATTTGATCTTTCCCTTGAGACTCAAGTGTCAGCGCAAAGATCGCAGCCTCGCTTCGCTCGGCAGCTCCTACAGGGACAACCGCACGGCCAGCGCCGCCAACGTCACCAGCAACACCGGCACCGTCAACACAATCCCCACCTTGAAGTAATAGCCCCAGCCAATGCGAATATCCTTGCGCGCCAGCACATGTAGCCACAACAAGGTTGCCAGGCTGCCGATCGGGGTGATTTTCGGGCCCAGGTCGCTGCCGATGACGTTGGCGTAGACCATCGCCTCCTTGACCGCGCCGGTGGCCTGGCTGGCATCGATGGACAAGGCCCCGACCAGCACCGTCGGCAAGTTGTTCATCAACGATGACAGCAGCGCGGTCAGGAGCCCCGTGCCCATGGCCGCGCCCCACACGCCATAACCTGCGAAACCGTCGAGCCAATGGGCGAGGTAGCCCGTCAGGCCCGCGTTACGCAGGCCATAGACCACCAAGTACATGCCCAGGGAAAAAATCACGATCTGCCAAGGGGCTTCCTTCATCGCCTTGCGCGTGGAAATCTTGTGGCCACGTGCCGCCACGGCCAGCAGCAACGCAGCGCAGACTGCGGAAATCGCGCTGATGGGAATCCCCAGCGGCTCCAAGGCGAAGCAACCCAGCAGCAGGATCAACAACACGGCCCAGCCGGCATAAAACGTCGCCTTGTCGTGGATCGCGGTCGCCGGATCGTCCAGTTGATGCGGGTCGTAGTCACGCGGAATGTCGCGACGAAACACCCACAGCAGTATCGCCAGGCTGGCCGCCACGCTGACCAGGTTCACCGGCACCATGACCGACGCATAGCGGTTGAAACCAATGCCGAAGAAATCCGCCGAGACGATGTTTACCAGGTTCGACACCACCAGCGGCAGGCTGGCGGTATCAGCGATAAAACCGGCGCCCATCACGAACGCCAGGGTCGACGCGGGGGAAAACCGCAGGGCCAACAGCATCGAAATCACAATGGGCGTCAGGATCAGCGCCGCCCCATCATTGGCGAACAGCGCCGACACCAGGGCGCCGAGCAGCACCATGAAGGCGAACAGCTTGCGTCCATTGCCCCGCCCCCAACGCGCCACATGCAGGGCGGCCCAAGCGAAGAAACCGGCCTCGTCCAGCAACAGGCTGATGATGATCAGCGCGACGAACGTACCGGTGGCGTTCCAGATGATCTGCCAGACCACTGCAATGTCACCGACGTGTACCACCCCACTGAGCAACGCCAACAACGCGCCGAGGGTGGCGCTCCAGCCGACACCCAAGCCTTTGGGCTGCCAGATCACCAGGGTGATGGTCAGCAGAAAAATCAACGACGCGACGAGCATGCGTAACAACCTAGAGAACGTTAAAGACAGCGCGCAATACATTGTGGCGAGGGAGCTTGCTCCCGCTGGGTCGCGAAGCGGCCCCCCACAATTTGCGTCGCGGCACAAAACTTGGGCCTGCTGCGCAGTCCAGCGGGAGCAAGCTCCCTCGCCACGGGGTTTGCGGTGGTATCAGATTTTCTTATGTTGCTCGACCCACTTGCCATAGGCATCGATGAATTTCTGCAGGAAAGGCCTGACCGAATCCGACAGCTTGCCCGCTTCGTCGAACGCCGTGCCCGCGCCGCTCAGGTAGGCTTCCGGTTGCTGCATGCAAGGTACATCGAGAAATACCAGCGACTGGCGCAAATGATGATTGGCGCCGAAGCCGCCTATGGCACCCGGCGAGGCACTGATCACCGCGCCCGGTTTGCCGCTCAGGCAACTCTGGCCGTAGGGGCGCGAGCCGACGTCGATGGCGTTTTTCAAAGGAGCTGGAACCGAGCGGTTGTATTCCGGGGTCACGAACAGCAACGCGTCGGCGGCTCCAACCTTCTGGCGAAACGCGGTGTACGCCGTCGGCGGCGTGACGTCGAGGTCTTCGTTATAGAGTGGCAACTCGCCAATCTCGACGATTTCCAGCTTCAGCTGGGCCGGTGCGAGTTCGGCCAGTGCAAGGGCAATCTTGCGGTTGATCGACGCCTTGCGCAGGCTGCCCACTAAAACAGCGACTGTATAGACATGACTCATGGGAGGTTTCTCGACTGTCGGCTCAAAGGGAGCCTGTAGTTATAGATGATCGGCACGACAATTGGACCAGTGGAACGTCGAAAACCCGCCACACCGACTATTTTTTTCTTGTGGGAAAACTTACCGCACTTGACCAAGGTCTACAGAACCGCAAATCGAGTGATCTATTTCCAGAGGTTCTAAGCAATGGCAGCAGTACTTGTCGGACAATTCCATGCACGGGACGCCGAAGGCCGCGTCTATTCGGTGCATGAATTCCAAGAATCGGATCCGTCCCAGGACGGCAGTGGCAAGGATGTCGTCACCTATAAACTGGCCATTGGCGACCGCGTCAACAAGCTGGATGAGGACACTTTCCTTCTGGTGCAGTCCGGCGTCCAACTGATCCGCGAACCGGAAACAGCGCCGCAGCCTCAGGTCCAAGTCGAACCGCAGATCGCGTTATAACTGCCTGCATGAGCAGAAGTCGCACCCGCAATTGGGTTAGGATTCAGCCACTCAATGGCTTACCTGCCTAATACGGACTTCTTGCATGCGTTTACGCCACATCGAAGTGATCCAGGCGCTGCTGCAGACTGGTCACCTGGGCACAGCGGCCGAATGGCTGCAATTGCCAATGGTCGAGGTCGAGTCGATCCTGCGCGATGCCGAAGCCCAGCTTGGCTTCATGCTGTTCGCCAGCGTGCGCGGACGATTGCAGGCGACTCGGGAAACCCTGGCCTTGCGCGATGGCATCACGCGCCTGTACGACACCCTCGAACCGATACAACGGTTGGCCAGTAGCCTGAAACATTACCAGGCGCCGCCCCTTCGCATCATTTGCACACCGCCATTGGCCCAACAACTGGTGCCCCTGAGCATCGCCGCCTTGCGCCGACGCCTTCCGGACGCGCCCTGCACGCTCCTCAGCCAGCCAACCCGTGAAATCGTCAAGCATCTCTTGCTGCGTGAAAGCGACCTGGGCCTGAGCCTGCACGACCCCGAACACCCCGACATCCAGTGCCAGATGATCGCCCAAGGCAAACTGCAATTGCTGGCACCCCATGGCTGGCTGCAACCGCGGCAGAAATACATTTCGCTTCAGGACCTGGCGGGCCAGTCGCTGGTGGGTCTCGATGGCCACGACCCGTTGAGTCCGGCCTTCGATCATAAACTCGCCGCACTGCGCCCCGCGCCGGTGATCCAGATCCGCGTGCAGACGCACCAGATGATGCGGGCGATGGTCGAGGCCGGCGAAGGCCTGGCCATTGTCGATCCCTTCACCGCGTCGGGGGCCAAGGGCAGCGAGCTGGATATCTGCCCGGTGTCGCCGGCCGTGCCCATCTGCCTTTACGCACTGAGCCTGAACGGCGCGGAGCCCACCCCCACGGTCCAATCGTTGCTGGAGCGGATCAAGGAACAAGCCGAGGCGTTGCTGAACCACTGATCGTCATGCCCAGTGGATCGTCGAACAACCGGTACCAGAACAACGCCACCTCGGCGGTGTGTCGATCGATGCCGCGATAGCGCAGGTGATCGATGCCACCCAGCACATAACCGCAACGTTCGTAGAGCCGGCAGGCACCCAGGTTGTTGTTCTGCGTTTCCAACATGATGCCCGGAAGTTTTTTCTTGCGACTCCAGAACAGCGCCACGTCCAGCAATGCCTTCGCCACGCCGTGCCGGCGAGCCGGGGCATGCACCGCCAACTCGTCGATATGGGCATAACCGTTCCAGTTGGTACTGACCACCAGATGCCCCACGGGCTGGTCGTCCAGATAGGCCATGAAGATTTCACTTTCCGGAGCATTGCGGAAGCTGCCGAACTCTTCCGGATCGATGCCATAGCACTTGCGATACGGAACGATGGGCGTTACCGGCCACTGGCTGACCGGCCGACCGATCTGCGCCGTGCCATAGGCGCTGACGTCGAAACTGAAATCGCTGCCCCAGATATAAGCGGCGAATCCGTCATCGGCAACGCGGACCGACAGGCCAGGGTACTTGGGATTCATGACGGGTTGCATACTGGGAAAGGTCCTCATTCCTTGAGGCAACCAACAGCGAAGTGCCATCCATTGCCCTTGCCTCTCGAATCTTTACGCATCAAGCGGGTATCCATGGCATACCTTTACTTCAGGTTAGAAGCAACGGGTGATTGTGGCGAGAAATGATCGCTAACTAACCTGTGGGAGCGAGCCTGCTCGCGAAGGCGTCGGCGCAGTACAGATGCCAACTGACCCGGCACTTTCGCGAGCAGGCTCGCTCCCACAGGGTGCCATCAGTTCGCGGCGGCCTGCGCCTCGACCAGTTGCGTCCACAATGCCGGGGCGCCGGCCGATTTGGCGATGGCTTCCAGACGTGCGGCATGTTCGGCCAGGTCGTTTTCGCTGGCGCGGATGATCCGGGCGGGCTTGCGGTCCGCCGGCAGACGACGGATTTCCGTGGCCTGGTTGCCCGAGCCTTCACCGGTACCGTTGCCGTCCGAGGCGTTGCCCGCCAGGGACAGGCTGGTCTGGCCGCCGGTCATGGTCAGGTAGACGTCGGCGAGGATCTCGGAGTCGAGCAAGGCGCCGTGCAATTCACGACCGGAGTTGTCGACGCCGTAGCGCTTGCACAAGGCATCGAGGCTGTTGCGCTGCCCCGGGTGCCGTTCCCGGGCCATCATCAGGGTGTCGAGAATGGTGCAGTGCCGGGTGATGTCGGCCCGGTCATGCTGGCCCATCAGGGCAAATTCGTTATTGATGAACCCGACGTCGAACGCTGCGTTGTGGATGATCAACTGCGCGCCCTGGATGAACTCGAAGAACTCATCGGCCACTTCGGCGAAACGCGGCTTGCCCACCAGGAATTCGTTGGTGATGCCGTGCACGCCAATGGCGCCTTCGTCGCTCTCGCGGTCCGGCTGCAAGTAAACGTGGAAATGACGACCGGTCAGGCGCCGACCGATCAGCTCGACACAGCCGATTTCGATAATCCGGTGACCGTCGGTCACCGGCATGCCGGTGGTTTCGGTATCCAGTACTACAGATCTGTTGGCCA
>NZ_JAOSHO010000690.1 GCF_025917275.1 Pseudomonas agronomica
GCCGTTGCCGGCCAGCAGGTACATCCGGGGCTTGCTCATGGATGTTCCTCAGGCCAGGTCGCGCAGGGCTGCGTCGAGCGTCGGGTAACGGAACGCATAGCCGGCCCCGACGAGACGGTCGGGCACCACGCGCTGGCCGTCGAAAAACAGCTGGGCCATCTCCCCGGCCAAGGCGCGCACGGGCGCGGCCGGAATGTGAAACCACACCGGGCGCTTGAGCACCTTGCCGACGTTTTCGGCGAACAGCGCCTGGCTGACTGATTCCGGCGCCACGAGGTTGTAGGTGCCGCTCAGGCTTTCATCCGCGAAGGCCCGGGCGATCACCTGGATGACGTCGTCGCGGTGTACCCAACTCATGATTTGCCGGCCGTCGCCCATCCGCCCGCCGAACCCCAGGCGAAACGGAATCAGCAACGGCAGCAACGCACCACCCGGACCGAACACCACGCCCAGGCGCATCACCACCTGACGCACGCCCAACTCGGTGGCAGGCCGTGCGGAGGCTTCCCAACGCGCGCAGAGCTCAGCCATGAAACCCTCGCCCCGGCTGGCGCTTTCATCGAGGCTTTCGCTGGCGTCACGCACACCGTAGAAACCAATCGCCGACGCCTGGACCCACAACGCCGGTTTGTGCCGGGCGTTCCTCAACCAAGTCATCAAGGCTTCGGTGGTATTGACCCGGCTGGCGATGAGCTGCGCCTGGCGCTGGGGGCTCCAGCGCGGGCCGGCCACCGGGGCGCCTGCCAGGTTGATCACCACATCGAAAGTTTCATCATGCCCGAGCTTGCCCAGCGAGCGCAGGCAGCGGGCGCGACCGTCAAACAGATACGCCGCTTTCAACGGATCACGCGCCAGCACGCTGACCGTGTGCCCGGCGTCGAGCAGTTGATTGACCAATGTTTCGCCGATGAACCCAGTGCCGCCCGTGACCAGCACGCGCTTGTAGGCGCCACCGGCAAACGGATTGGCAGGCTTGCCCGCGCGTTGCATACGCAAGGCCGCCAAACCGTCGCGAATCCCCGAGGCCGTGACCCCGATGGCAAACAACGTCAACAGCCAGCCGCGCCAGCCGAGGTCGATTGCGCTCAGCCCGGTTGGCAAACTCGCCCACTGCGCCAATTGCACGCCATACAACGCGAAGAATGCCCCGCCGTTGACCGCCAGCACCGTGTGCATGATGCGTTCGATAGGCGGCAGTTTGCGGCTGCGGTCCTCGACCACGAAGTCCCAGAGCGTCAGGCAAATCTCCAGGGCGGACAGCAGCGCGATGACGATCGCCCACGTCCCCTCGAAA
Organism: Pseudomonas agronomica; assembly: GCF_025917275.1. GTDB lineage: Bacteria > Pseudomonadota > Gammaproteobacteria > Pseudomonadales > Pseudomonadaceae > Aquipseudomonas > Aquipseudomonas agronomica. The sequence continues at coordinate 1,295 of NZ_JAOSHO010000690.1, forward strand.
GCCAGATGCGCAATGCCCAGGAACAGGATCCCGTAGAAGCACGAGCGCAAGGCGTGGATCGACAGCTCCAGCCGCGCACTGTGGCGATAGGGCAAGGCGACGGTGAGTTCGTGGTGATACAGGGTGTCCAGCGCACCGAGGATTGCCTGGGCGATCAGCAGGGCAATGGCCCAGTCCAGCGATGAAAAATCAGCCATGATGGGATGCGCTCGATGCGTTGTCAGTCAGGGAAGTGCGGCGGTCGTGGCGATAGAGCCAGAACAGCGGCGGCAATAAAACGAACAGCGCGAAGCTGTCGAACCACAGGTGCGACCAGACCCGTGCCTGGGCGGAAATCCATATGTCCTGGGGCGCCCACAGCAGGATGCCGACGATGAGCCAGCCCCAGGGCATGGCGCTCTTCAATCGATTGCCGATGTGGACGAGGGCGAGCATGTACACCCCGTAGCTTTGCAACGTGGCGCCGAACAACGCCAGCCACCAGACCTGTTGCGCGCGGGCCGTAGCGGGCACTGAATCGGCGCCCCAGAAAGCGAGTTCGATAGTGTTCAGATAGTCATCGAGCAAGCCGGAATGACCGGCCCACGTCAGCATGAGGCCGGCAAGCAGGTGCATCAGGGCCGCCGCGTACAACCAAACGACCAAGGCTTTGCGAAGGGGGCTGGGAGGGACTGGCATTCCGTGTCCTGAAGACTTGCTTGGAGGCGGCAAGTCTAAAGGAAAAGGGAGGCGCTTTACTTGGCTAATTATGTTGAAGATTTAGCGAAGCATTGCACCCCCAGCCAGGCCACAACCGCTTCTGTGGAGCTGCGTAGG
>NZ_JAOSHO010000691.1 GCF_025917275.1 Pseudomonas agronomica
GCGTCGTGGCCCTGCGCCGCGGAGAGCCGATCAACGCCCTCTGGATCGTCGTCGCGGCAGTCGCCATCTACTTGGTCGCCTACCGCTACTACAGCCTTTTCATCGCCAACAACGTGATGCAACTCGATGCGCGCCGGGCCACGCCTGCCGTGCTCAACAACGATGGCCTGGACTACGTCCCGACCAACAAGCACATTCTCTTCGGCCACCACTTCGCGGCCATTGCCGGTGCGGGGCCGCTGGTCGGGCCGGTGCTGGCGGCGCAGATGGGCTATTTGCCCGGCACGCTCTGGCTGATTGCCGGCGTGGTGCTGGCCGGTGCGGTGCAGGACTTCATGGTCCTGTTCCTCTCCACCCGGCGCAACGGTCGCTCCCTGGGCGACATGGTGCGCGAGGAAATGGGCCGCATCCCCGGCACCATTGCGCTGTTCGGCTGCTTCCTGATCATGATCATCATCCTCGCGGTGCTGGCGCTGATCGTGGTCAAGGCCCTGGCCGAAAGCCCGTGGGGCATCTTCACGGTGATGGCGACCATCCCGATCGCGATGTTCATGGGCGTCTACATGCGCTACATCCGCCCGGGCCGCATCGGGGAAATCTCGGTCATTGGCGTGCTGTTGCTACTGGGTTCGATCTGGCTGGGCGGGCAGATTGCCGCCGACCCGGTCTGGGCCAAGGCCTTCAGCTTCACCGGGATCCAGATCACCTGGATGCTGATCGGCTACGGTTTTGTCGCGGCGGTGCTGCCGGTGTGGCTGATCCTCGCGCCACGGGACTACCTGTCGACCTTCCTGAAGATCGGCACCATCGTCGCCCTGGCGATCGGCATCCTGGTGACCATGCCCGAGTTGAAAATGCCCGCGCTGACCCAGTTCACCGACGGCACCGGGCCGGTGTGGAAGGGCGGGCTGTTCCCGTTCCTGTTCATCACCATCGCCTGCGGCGCGGTCTCGGGTTTCCACGCGCTGATCTCCTCGGGCACCACGCCCAAGCTGCTGGATAACGAAACCAACGCCCGCTACATCGGTTACGGCGGCATGCTGATGGAATCCTTCGTGGCCATCATGGCGATGGTTGCTGCCTCGGTGATCGAGCCGGGCGTGTACTTCGCCATGAACAGCCCGGCGGCGATCGTCGGCGGCGACGTGGTGGCCGTGGCCCAGACCGTCAGCAGTTGGGGTTTCGCAATCACCCCCGACGCGCTGCAAGCGGTGGCCAAGGACATCGGCGAGACCACCGTGCTGGCCCGTGCCGGCGGTGCGCCGACCCTGGCGGTCGGTATCGCGCAGATCCTGCATTCGGTGCTGCCGGGTGAGAACACCATGGCGTTCTGGTACCACTTCGCGATCCTGTTCGAAGCGCTGTTCATCCTCACCGCCGTGGACGCCGGCACCCGTGCCGGGCGCTTCATGCTGCAGGACCTGCTCGGCTCGTTCGTGCCTTCGCTCAAGCGCACCGAATCCTGGCCCGCCAACCTGATCGCCACCGCCGGCTGCGTCGCGCTGTGGGGTTACCTGCTGTACCAGGGCGTGATCGATCCGCTGGGCGGCATCAACACCTTGTGGCCGCTGTTCGGCATCTCCAACCAGATGCTGGCCGGTATCGCGCTGATGCTCGCCACCGTGGTCCTGATCAAGATGAAGCGCCAGCGCTACGTCTGGGTCACGCTGCTGCCGGCGGCCTGGCTGCTGATCTGCACCACCACCGCGGGCCTGATCAAGCTGTTCGACGCCAACCCGGCGATCGGCTTCCTGGCCCTGGCGCGCAAGTACAACGATGCCCTGGCCGCCGGCCAAGTCCTGGCCCCGGCCAAGAGCGTCGAGCAGATGCAGCACGTGGTGTTCAACGCCTACACCAACGCAACGCTGACGGTGTTGTTCCTGTTCGTGGTCTTCAGCGTCCTGTTCTACGCGCTCAAGGTCGGCATCGCCGCCTGGGGCACGAAGGAACGCACGGACAAGGAAGCGCCATTCCAGGCCGTTCCGGACGCTTGATAGAGGATTGCAACGATGTTCAATGACTTGAGTCGCCTCGGTAAATACCTCGGTCAGGCCGCCCGCCTGATGGTCGGCATGCCCGACTACGACAACTACGTCGAGCACATGCAAA
>NZ_JAOSHO010000692.1 GCF_025917275.1 Pseudomonas agronomica
GAGCAAGCTCCCTCGCCACGGGGCGGTGTTGCCGCAAAAAATCCGAATAACCGGTGAGCTGATTCGACCTCCCCCGCTCCGTCGCCCGCCGTCACCGCCCTGTCACATTCATCTGCTGTGCTGGGCCGCATTCCGCTTCTGGCAAAGGATTCCGGCCATGTTTTCCACGCTGCGCCCGCATCGTCTCAAACTCGCCCTGCTACTGCTGGCGGCCAACCTCGGGCTGATCCTGCATCTGGCCAACGGTTCGATCAAACCTGTGGGGCAGTGGATCTGGCTGGACATTCTCGGCGAGGGTGGCTCGGCGCTGCTGGCGCTGGTGTGGCTGGGCCTGGTCCTGAAAAGCCGCCCCGCCGGGCGGGTGACCAATTACCTGGTCATGGGCCTGGGCTGCATTTTCTTTTCCTGGTGGATCGACAGCCTCGATGAGTTCATCCACCTGCCCGACACCATCACCTGGGACCATTGGCTCGAATCCGGACCGATGCCGGTGGGCATGATCCTGCTGACGCTGGGCATTTACCATTGGCACCGCGAGCAACTGGCGATCAACGGGCAGATGGAGAAGCGCGAGCGGCTGTTTCGCGAGCACCGTCTGTTCGACAAACTCACGCCTTTGGGCGGCGCGGACTTTCTCAAGCATGAACTGACCGCCAGCCTGGAGGACAGCCGGCGCCGGCAACAGCCCCTGTCGCTGTTGGCCCTGGACCTCGACAACTTCGCCGCGATCAACCAGCGTTTCGGTCACAGCGAAGGCGACGCCGTGTTGCAAGCCGTCAGCCAATTGCTGGTGATGAACCTGCGACGCCAGGACCTGGTATGCCGCCTCGCCGGTGACCGCTTCGTCGTGCTGCTGCCCGACACGGGTGAAAGTCAGGGCCTGCGCCAGGCCAAGGAGCTGGAACAGGCGGTTCGCAGCCTCGCCCACAAGACCCGGCAGCACGGCGAACGCTTGCAACTGGCGGCCAGCACGGCGGTGGTGATGGCGTTCGACGAATCCCCTGAAGCCTTGCTCAAACGCCTGAACCTGACGCTGGCCCAAACCCGGCACACGCTGGCGAAAAGTGCCTGAGGCTGGCTGATGACACTCAAGACCCATTGGTACGAATCCGACAGCCGCTTCATTGCGGGGCACTATCAACCGGCGGCGCTGATCGACCTGGCGCTGTCGCGGGACATCGACAGTCATCGCCTGCTGCGCGGCACCGGCCTGTTCCACGACGATATCCTCGCAGGCCGAAGCCGCATCAGCCCGCAACAGTTTCTCGGCCTGATCGATAACAGCCGACGGCTGCTGGATGCCAACGACAGCAGCTTCCTGTTCGGCCAGCGACTCTTGCCCGGCCACTACGGACCGGCCAGCCATGCCCTGCGTCACGCCCAGAATCTGCATCAAGCGCTGGAGACACTGCTCGACTATCAACTGCTGCTCAGCCCGTTGGCCGCACCTCGTTTGCTGCTGGACGAGCATTACGCTTACATCCACTGGCTGGACAGCTGCGGCGCCGATGAGCAATGGCGCTTCGTGCTCGAAGCCAGCATGACGTCGATGGTGGCGATGAGTGCCTGGCTCAGCGGTGAACGCCTGCCCTGGCAATGCAATTTTCGCCATGACGAACCGCGTTACGTCGAACAATATTGGGTGCACCTGGGCGAGAACAGCCAGTTCAATCGACCGCTGGATATGATGCGCCTGCCCCGTCATTGCCTGGCCCAACCCTGGCCCAACACCTCGGCGACCGCTGGCCAAGTCGCGCGGATCGAAGCCCGGGAGCAGGTCGACCAATTGGGTTTCGCGTCGAGCTTCCTAGACTGTCTCTACGACTATCTGCATGCCCACGTACAGCAAACGCCAAGCCTGGAACAGACCGCACAGGCCTTCGCCATGAGCCCGGCGACGCTCAAGCGCAAGTTACACAAGCACCACACCGGGTTCCAGCAACAGGTGGATCGGGTGCACACGCACGTGGCGCTGTACCTGTATCAGGTCAAGGGGTTCAGCAACGAGGAAGTGGCGCAGTACCTGAGCTTCAACGATACGGCGAACTTCCGCCGGGCATTCAAGCGCTGGACCGGCAGTACGCCGAAGCTGATCCGGCAGTTG
>NZ_JAOSHO010000693.1 GCF_025917275.1 Pseudomonas agronomica
GGCCCGCCTGGACACCTCATGTCTTACCGCTCCTGAATAATGCTCAACCGCTCGCCCACCACCATCTCCGTGATCCAGCTCACCAGGATCGAGGTGTAGGCCTGTTGTGACACGGGGTCGCTCAGGGAATGGTCGGCGCCGTCGATGATCCGATGGGTCAACGAGTGGGTCTGCTGGCACGCCGCTCGATAACTCATGATCGTGGCGTGTGGCACATGGTCATCGGTCTCGGACTCCACCAGCAGCACATCGCCCGTGAATTGCGAGCAGGCCTGCAAGGCCCGGTTGGTGTCGGCGTGGACCAAAGTGCTGCGATAATCGAGCAGGTCGGTCTTGTCCAGGTCACGCTTGGGCGTGTGCCACTGCTCGTCCCGGTAGAGCGCCGGCACCCGCAAGGCCAGCCAGCGCACCGGACGCAACGACGTCAGGATCGAGGCCAGGTAACCGCCGTAGCTGGTGCCGACCACCGCGATCGCCGAAGTGTCCAGGCCGGGGTGGGCCAGCAACCGGTCGTAGGCCGCCAGCAGGTCCCGCAGGTTGTCCTCCCGCGTGACCCGTGACAGCGGAATGCCCGCGCCCCCCGTGTGGCCGCGCAAGTCAAAGGTCAGGCACACGCAGCCCAGGCCGGCGATGCCCTTGGCCCGTTCAAGATCACGTTCCTGGCTGCCGCCCCAACCGTGTACGAACAAAACGCCGGGGACCTTTGATTTGGGGCTGAGGAAGGTCCCGTTCATATGCTCATCATCGATGGCAATCTGGATGGTTTCGCTTCTAGCCGTCATAGGATTGAACCGTTACGTATTTGAGTAGGAAATCACCGTTTTCCGCCGCGCCCCGATAAATCTCCGTCGCGCCGGGGGGCAGCGGCTGATCGGAGTAGGTTTCGACCGAGGACACCCGGACCGCGCGGACCGAAGGATCCTCGACAAACACCTGCAGTGCCGCGAGCTCCGCGCTGCTGGCACCGCCCATTCGCCAGGATTGCTCCAGCACGCCGCCGCGAGGCTGGCCACCAGTATCCGTCCCTTGGGCGATGTCATAATTGCGCCGCGATGCAAAAAACGTCGGAAATGCCTGGTTGGCGGCGTCATCGAACACCTGGGCCAGGCGCACCGCCTCGCGCGCATCGTCTTGCAGTTCCAGACCGAGCAACTCGATATAGCCACCTTGGGCCACCAGCAGGTCGGAACCGCCATAGACCTCCTGCCCTTCGTTGTCATGGGTCAGGTGTTGCACGCCGCAGTAGCTCAAGACCCTGCCATTGATGAAGCTTTGGCCGACGCTCTGGGTCTTGATCTCATTGAGGTTCTGCTCCAGCACGATGCCCTCGCTGAACACCGCCTGGGCGTCTGGCGCCGCGACGATTTCGTCGAATTGCGCGATGCTTCGGATGACCCGCTGGCCACGTCCGGCGCAAGCATGGATTGGCTTGAAGCGAATCGGTCCGGCGTAAAGCAGATGCTCGGCGGCCTGGCGCGCATCCTTGAGGGAGAACACGCTGATGCCGTCGAGTACAACGCCCCGGGTCAGCTTGGCGAACAGCGGCGACCAGCCCTTCGGCGCAACCGCGTCCTTATTCAACAGACCATGGGCGATCGCCTTGGTGCAGATGAAATCGTGGTCGACGTAACCGCCCCAGAGATCATCCGGTCCCTTGATGCCCAGGCGCAATGCAGCCTCAGGGCCGATCAGGGTCTGCGTGGGCAACAGGTACAGCTCTCGACCGGCATGTTGTCGACTGTCGTAACTGCCGCCGTACTCCAGGCCAAGGATATTCGCCAACCAGCGCGCCAGCGCCCGATTGGTTTCGACTTCATGCAGCGGCGCCTGGGGATTGACCGAGTGAGCTACTACTAATTTGTCACGATGGATCGACGTCATGCGTTGTCCTTTCAACTGCGCTCAATAGCCGTAGCCATAAGGATTGCAGAGATCAGGCCAACGGCACGGCGCAGGACGAACGGTCGAGGAAACGGGGGAATGCATGGATGATATGGCACGGGGCCTGTTTCATTCTGCACGACAGACGGTTGGAATCCGGCAAATTGCACGATGCCAGCCGGCAGACACAGTCCCACCAGCGGCGAGAGAGCTTGC
>NZ_JAOSHO010000694.1 GCF_025917275.1 Pseudomonas agronomica
TGCCGAGCCTCAACGGCGGCTTCGCCATGCTGACGGTGATGATCGGTATGTTCGCCGTCGCCGAAGTGCTGAAGTTCGCCGAGAGCGCGCGCCTGAGCCACCGGGCCAAGCCACAGCACGTCAGCATGAAAGGCGTGAAAGGTTTTGGTTTCTCGATGAAGGAATTTGTTGGTCAGTTGCCCAATGCCACCCGTTCTTCGTTGATCGGCCTGGGCATCGGCATCTTGCCCGGCATCGGAGCCGGTACGTCGAATATCGTCTCTTACATCGTGGCGAAAAAACGCTCCAAGACACCGGAGGAGTTCGGCAAAGGCAAGATCGACGGCGTGGTCGCCAGCGAGACGGCAAACAACGCTGGCATCGGCGGCGCGATGATTCCTCTGCTGACGCTCGGCATTCCCGGCGACACCACCACGGCGGTCATGCTCGGTGGCTTCATGATCCACGGCATCCAGCCCGGTCCCCTGCTGTTCATCAGCCAGGCGCCACTGGTCTACACGATTTTCGCCGCGCTGATCCTCGCTTCCGTGCTGATGCTGGTGCTGGAGTTCTACGGCCTGCGCATGTTCATCAAGTTGCTCGCGGTGCCCAAGCACATCCTGCTGCCGATCATCCTGGTGCTCTGCGTGGTCGGCGCCTTTGGCCTGAACAGCCGGATCTTCGATGTCTGGGCGGTGCTGCTGTTTGGCTTGCTGGGGTATGGGTTCGTCAAAAGCGGTCTGCCGATCGCACCGTTCATCATCGGTTTCATTCTCGGCCCGATGGCTGAAACCAACCTGCGCCGAGGCCTGATGCTGTCCGATGGCAACTTCGGCGGCTTCCTGACCAACCCCATCTCGGCGGGCTTCCTCATCCTGGCCGCCGCGTCCATTTCCTGGCATCTGGTGACGGTCATTCGCAACCGCAAAAGTGCTGCGATTGAACTGATGCGCAGCTAGCCCACCGCATTGGCTGCTGCGACGCGCCCGTGTTGCAGCAGTCGAATCCAAACGTTCGGAGCATAGCCATGCAAGACACGCCTCAACTGTCTTCCGCCGACGACGACCGCATTGCCTGGGTGCGCGTGGCCTCGGTTTACCTGCCGTTGGCCAATCCCATCAGCGACGCCAAGGTGCTGACCGGTCGGCAAAAGCCCATGACTGAAATCGCCATGCTGTTTGTGGAAATCGAAACCAGGGACGGCCATCGTGGCCTGGGTTTCAGTTACTCCAAGCGCGCCGGTGGGCCCGGGCAATTTGCCCACGCCCAGGAAGTCGCCCCCGGCCTCATCGGCGAAAACCCCAGCGACATCTCCAAACTGTGGGACAAGCTCTGCTGGGCGGGTGCCTCGGTGGGGCGCAGCGGCCTGGCGACCCAGGCGATCGGTGCGTTTGATGTTGCCTTGTGGGACTTGAAAGCCAAGCGGGCCAATCTTTCCTTGGCTCGCTTGCTCGGCGCCCATCGCGATTCTGTCCAGTGCTACAACACGTCGGGTGGATTCCTGCACACGCCGCTTGATCAACTCATGGTCAACACCGACATCTCTCGGGAAAAGGGCATAGGCGGAATCAAGCTCAAGGTTGGCCAGCCTGACCAGGCGCTGGATCTGCATCGCGTCAGCAGCATTCGCAAACACCTCGGGGATGACTTTCCCTTGATGGTCGATGCCAACCAGCAATGGGACCGACCCACCGCGCAACGTATGTGCCGACGCCTCGAGCCGTTCAACCTGGTCTGGATCGAGGAACCGTTGGATTGCTACGACGCCGAAGGGCACGCCGCGTTGGCCCAGCAATTCGACACGCCGATCGCGACCGGTGAAATGCTCACCAGCGTTGCCGAGCACTGGGAGTTCATCAAGCTGCGCGCGGCCGATTACCTGATGCCCGACGCGCCCCGGGTCGGCGGCATCACGCCTTATCTCAAGGTCCAGGCCTTGGCCGAGCAAGCGGGGCTGATGATCGCGCCGCATTTTGCCATGGAACTGCACATCCACCTGGCGGCCACTTACAGCCGCGAGCCTTGGGTGGAACATTTCGAATGGCTGGAGCCGTTGTTCAACGAACGCATGGAAACCCGTGACGGACGGATGTTGGTGCCCACCCGGCCTGGCCTTG
>NZ_JAOSHO010000695.1 GCF_025917275.1 Pseudomonas agronomica
GCGCGCAGCCAGGCGTTATGCCGCTCATGAGCCCGGAGACCGGCCTGATTCATCCAACGGCATCACGGTGGGCGATGCCAGGCTCATTGCCGTTCTTTTTTTGCCCGCCCGCCGTTATCCAGTCCCAACGGAGAGCTCCCCATGACCGACACGCCCGATCGCGACGAACGCCACCTGGCGCGCATGCTGCGCAAGAAAGCCGTGATTGACGAGCGCATCGCCAACTCGCCGAACGAGTGCGGCCTGCTGCTGGTGCTGACCGGCAACGGCAAGGGCAAGAGCAGTTCGGCGTTCGGCATGCTGGCCCGGGCCATGGGCCACGGCATGCAATGCGGCGTGGTGCAGTTCATCAAGGGGCGCAACAGCACCGGCGAGGAGCTGTTCTTCCGCCGCTTCCCCGAGCAGGTGCGCTTTCATGTCATGGGTGAAGGCTTCACCTGGGAAACCCAGGATCGCCAGCGTGACATTGCTGCCGCCGAAGCGGCCTGGGCCGTGTCGCGTGAGTTGCTCCGCGACCCGTCCATCGGCCTGGTGGTGTTCGACGAACTGAACATTGCCCTCAAGCACGGCTACCTCGACCTCGATCAAGTCCTGAGCGATCTGCAAGCACGCCCGCCCATGCAGCATGTGGTGGTGACCGGTCGCGGCGCAAAACCCGAGATGATCGAATTGGCCGATACCGTGACTGAAATGGGCATGATCAAGCATGCGTTCCAGGCCGGTATCAAGGCACAGAAAGGCGTCGAACTGTGAGCGATGCGCCGATGACCAGCCGCCACTGTCCGGCGGTATTGATAGCCGCCCCGGCTTCCGGCCAGGGCAAGACCACCGTCACCGCCGCCCTCGCACGGTTGCACCGCAACCAGGGGCGCAAGGTCCGGGTGTTCAAGTGTGGCCCGGACTTTCTCGACCCGATGATCCTTGAGCGAGCCAGTGGCGCGCCGGTTTATCAATTGGACATGTGGATGGTCGGCGAGCAGGAAAGTCGCCGGCTGTTGTGGGAGGCCGCCGCCGAAGCGGACCTGATCCTGATCGAGGGCGTGATGGGGCTGTTCGACGGTACGCCGTCCAGCGCCGACCTGGCGCGGCATTTCGGCGTGCCGGTGCTGGCCGTCATTGACGGCACGGCCATGGCCCAGACTTTCGGCGCCTTGGCCCTGGGCCTGGCGCGTTATCAACCAGACCTGCCGTTCGCCGGGGTCTTGGCCAATCGGGTCGGGACCTTGCGTCATGCGCAGTTGCTCGAAGGCAGCCTGACCGAGGGCTTGCGCTGGTACGGTGCGTTGTCCCGGGAAACCGGCATCGAGTTGCCCAGCCGCCATCTCGGGTTGGTCCAGGCCAGTGAGTTGAACGACCTGGACATTCGCCTGGATGCTGCCGCCGAGGCGTTGGCCAATAGCTGTGAAGTGGCTTTGCCGCCCAGCGTTGAGTTCGCAGCGCCCGAGCTGACCGTTGTCGAGCCGTGGCTTGACGGTGTGCGCATCGCGGTTGCCCGGGATGAGGCGTTTGCCTTCACTTACGGCGCGAGCCTCGATCTGCTGCGGGCCATGGGGGCGCAGTTGAGCTTTTTTTCGCCCATTCATGACAGCGAGTTGCCCGAGGCGGACAGCCTTTATCTGCCTGGCGGTTATCCCGAACTGCACCACGTCGCGCTGGCGCAAAACGCGCCGATGCTGGCGGCGATCCGTGCCCACCATGCGGCCGGCAAACCGCTGCTCGCCGAGTGCGGCGGCATGCTGTACTTGCTCGATTCGTTGACCGACGTCGAAGGCGTCCGCGCCGAACTGCTGGGTCTACTGGCCGGGGATGCGCAAATGCAGAAGCGCCTGGCGGCCCTCGCGTTGCAATTGGTGGATTTGCCGGAAGGCACCCTGCGCGGGCATACCTACCATCATTCGCTGACCAGTACCGGGCTTGAGCCGATTGCTCGCGGGCACAGCCCCAATGGCGGACGAGGGGCGGAGGCGGTTTTTCGACAAGGGCGGATGACGGCTTCCTACGTGCATTTTTATTTTCCTTCCAACCCGAGGGCGATTGCTGCGTTGTTTGCGCCTGACCGTGAAGCAGCCTTCGCGAGCAGGCTCGCTCCCACA
>NZ_JAOSHO010000696.1 GCF_025917275.1 Pseudomonas agronomica
GCAGCTCCTACGCAGCTCTACACAGCTCCTACACAGCTCTGCAGGCCCAGCGGGAGCAAGAGCGGGTTAACGGGCCACTGAGCGGGGCAACACCGCCAGGAAGTTATCCCGCGCCACTTTCCTTGCCACGTCTTGCGGCAAAGCATCGAGGAACGGATCGAAGCTGTGCAATTCCTTACCCAACTTGTTGAAGCGCCCTACCACGTCCGACCCCACCATGAAGCGCTCCGGGAAGCGCTCCACCAGCTTTAGCCATTCATCGCGAGGCTTACCCGCCTCGTCCAACAGATATGGCGTGAGCATGCTCCAGGACAGGTCGATGAAAAGATTGGGATAAGACTCGAGCATCCGTGCCAGGGTGGGCAGCAGGAAATCCAGCTGCGTCTGGTGGCGGTGAATTTCCTTGCTGGTACCGGCGTGGGCCCAGATGAACCGTGTGTGCGGGTGGTTACGCAACGGCTCTTCGATTTCCGCCAGGTACAGCGGATTTTTTTCCCGCTTGGAAGTGATGTTGGAATGCAGCATCACTGGCAGGTCGTTTTCCGCCGCCAGGTGATAAATGCGCGTCATCGCCTCGTTGTTGGCGCGCGGCGTGTCGCCGGAGGTCAGCGCCGTCAGGTCGTCATGGCGGGTGAACACTTCGCCGATGCCTTGCCACAGCCCCGGATAGAGATCGAGCATGCGCTGGATGTGGGCGTCGGAGTTCTTGTCATTGGGGTTGAAGCCCGACAGGAAGGGATGAAAGTGCTGGCGTTGTTCGGCGGGGAGCTTGGAGACCGCCGCAGCGACAATCACATCGGTGGCGCTGTACCAGTAGGCGTCCGCATCGTCACCGGCGTAATAACGCGGGCGCTTGGGTTCGTCTTCGTGCCATTTCTTCGCCACGGGCACGCCGGAAATCATGACGTGCTCGATGCGATTGTCCGCCATCGCCTTGAGCAGCTTGGGCATGCCAGCTGTTTCCTGAAAGAAATCAACGTAATGCAGGTGCGCATCACTGTAGGCATATTCGCGGGCCACGGCGGCGGAGCTCCCAACGGCCAGCAGACAAGCGAACATCAGACGGATCGACGACACGGGCACTCTCCAGAAGCCATGAGCAGCATAGACCCCCGCCGTCCCGCCTGGGTTCAAGCCGTCGCTGCCGTCCGTTGCAACCTCGGGTTATGCTTTGCCGATTCGTCGTTCAACCTGGAAGACACCATGACCGCTCCCCTGATCGTTCGCCCCCGTGCAGAAGACGTGGAAGGCCAGCCGATTCTTCGGCCGTTGCCGTCCGCCAAATGCCGCAGCGTCGGACCTTTCGTGTTTTTCGACCATATGCTGCAAACGTCCTACCCGGCGGGTAAAGGAATGAACATCCGCCAGCACCCACACATCGGCCTGTCCACCCTCACCTACCTGTTCGAGGGCCAGATCCAGCACAAGGACAGCCTCGGTTCCGATCAGGTGGTGAACGCCGGGGACGTCAGCTGGATGACCGCCGGCAGCGCCATTGCCCATGTCGAGCGCACGCCGGAAGCATTGCGGGACCGCGGATTTGTCATGCATGGACTGCAGGTCTGGCTGGCCTCGCCCACATCGCACGAAGAAGGCCCTGGGCACTACAGTCATCATCCGGCCAACAGCCTGCCAGTCAGCGAGAACCTGGGCGTCAGCATTCGCATGATCGCCGGGTCAGGCTTTTGCCTGGAATCACCAGTGCCGGTGCTGTCGCCAACGTTGTATGCCGAACTGCACCTGCAGACCGCGACGACCTTGTTGATCCCCACTGAACATGAAGAGCGCGCACTGTATGTCCTGGAGGGTGAAGCACAATTGGACGGTGAGCCGCTGGAGCCTCATGCGCTGGTCATATTGCCTGCCGGAGAAGAAATGACGCTGTCCGCCGACAGCGATTGCCATGCCGTACTGTTCGGCGGTGCGCCACTGGATGGGCCGCGACGGATGAACTGGAACTTCGTCTCCAGCGACCCGGCCCGGATAGACGAAGCCCGCCGGCGCTGGGCGGCGGGGGACTGGCCGACGGTGCCGGGGGAAAGCGAGCGGATCGAATTGCCCTAGTGATACATGCAACGTGGCGAGG
>NZ_JAOSHO010000697.1 GCF_025917275.1 Pseudomonas agronomica
CACGTCGACGCGGGCATAACCGAACTCACGCAGGTCCGAACCTTCGACCTTGCCGCCCAGCTGCTCGGCCATGGTCTGCATGCCGTAGCAGATGCCGAAGACCGGCACACCCAGGTCGAACACGGCTTGCGGGCAGCGCGGGCTGTCGGCTTCGTGCACGGACTCGGGGCCGCCAGCGAGGATGACGCCTTTAGGCGCGAATTCGCGAATCGCTTCGTCATCCATGTCGAACGGATGCAGTTCGCAGTACACGCCGATCTCACGCACGCGGCGGGCGATCAGCTGAGTGTACTGGGAACCGAAGTCGAGGATCAGGATGCGGTGAGCGTGAATGTCGAGGGCCATGACTCATTCTCATGTAGTGAATCAGAAACAACTCGGGGCTGAATGAACAGCCCCGGTGATTAACGTTTTGCTGAAGACCTTAACCTACGCGGTAGTTCGGCGCTTCCTTGGTGATCTGCACGTCGTGGACATGGGACTCGGCCATGCCGGCACCGGTGATGCGCACGAATTCCGGCTTGGTGCGCATCTCTTCGATGTCGGCGCTGCCGGTGTAGCCCATGGAAGAACGCAGGCCGCCCATCAGTTGATGGATGATGGCGCTCAGGGTGCCTTTGTACGGCACGCGACCTTCGATGCCTTCCGGCACCAGCTTCTCGGCACCCGCGGAGGAGTCCTGGAAGTAACGGTCGGAAGAGCCCTGGGCCTGGGACATGGCGCCCAGCGAACCCATGCCGCGATAGGCCTTGTAGCTACGGCCCTGGAACAGTTCGATCTCGCCCGGCGCTTCTTCGGTACCGGCGAACATCGAACCCATCATCACGCAATAGGCACCAGCGACGATGGCCTTGGACAGGTCACCGGAGAAACGGATACCGCCGTCGGCGATCAACGGCACGCCCGTGCCTTCAAGGGCGGCGGCGACGTTGGCGATGGCGCTGATCTGCGGCACACCGACACCGGCGACGATGCGGGTGGTGCAGATCGAGCCTGGGCCGATACCGACCTTGACTGCGTCGGCGCCGGCGTCGGCCAGGGCCTTGGCGGCAGCGCCGGTGGCGATGTTGCCGCCGATCACCTGCACGTCAGGGAAGTTCTGCTTGACCCAGCGCACGCGGTCGATCACACCTTTGGAGTGACCGTGGGCGGTGTCGACCACCACCACGTCAACGCCGGCATTGACCAGGGCGGCGACGCGGTCACCGGTGTCCTTGCCGGTGCCGACGGCGGCGCCGACGCGCAGACGACCCTGGTCGTCCTTGCTGGCCAGCGGATAGGCCTTGGCTTTTTCGATGTCGTTGACGGTCATCATGCCCTTGAGGGCGAACTTGTCGTCGACGATCAGCACGCGTTCGATGCGGTGCTTGTGCAGCAACTCGCGGACTTCGTCCTTGCTGGTGCCTTCCTTGACCGTGACCAGGCGCTCTTTAGGCGTCATCACTTGGCGGACGGTGGCATCCAGGCGGTTCTCGAAACGCACGTCGCGGGACGTGACGATGCCGACCAGGTCGCCATCGTGCAGCACCGGAACACCGGAGATGTTGTGCATGCGGGTCAGTTCGAACAGATCCCGGACCGTGGCGTCAGCCTCGATGGTGATCGGATCCTTGACCACGCCAGCCTCGAACCGCTTGACCTTGCGCACTTCGGCGGCCTGCTGTTCGATGGTCATGTTCTTGTGGATGATACCGATACCGCCTTCCTGGGCCATGGCAATGGCCAGACGGGCTTCGGTCACGGTGTCCATGGCGGCGGAAACCAGGGGGATATTCAGTTCGATGCCACGGGTGAGACGGGTTTTGAGACTGACTTCGTTAGGCAGTACCTCGGAATAACCGGGCACTAGGAGAATGTCGTCGAAGGTCAGAGCTTCTTGGCTGATACGCAGCATCGCGGGGGCTCCCGAGCGGGAAAATGGAAGCGCGCCATTATACTCATGCACCCCGTCTGGCTCAATGTAAAACTCTGTCTATTATTGGCGGGGTGATTGACGGGCTGAAACCCTACCCCACTGCAACACACCCCCCTGTGGGAGCGAGCTTGCTCGCGATGGCGGCGGCACATTCAACATTGTTGCT
>NZ_JAOSHO010000698.1 GCF_025917275.1 Pseudomonas agronomica
ATCGCGAGTAAGCTCGCTCCCACAGGGGTAAGTGTTTGTGCTCAGTCAAAAGGCAAAGCAGGAACAGCCAAACGCGCCCCAGAAACCCTGGAAGTCGCTGACCGGGACGTTCGACAAGCGCGCCCGTTCGTGGCTGTGGGAGTGCACCGTGCACGGACCGCTGCACTGGTGGACCTGGGCCTGCAGCGGTGAGGTCGGACGCCAGTGGCCCGGGACCTTGACCACCGGCGACCAGTCCGGCAGCACCGGGACGCTGGCCGGGCCGAGCTTTTCGAAGTCGCCGGCGGCGTAGACCACCTTGCCGTCGACCACGGTCAGTACCGACTCGATCCACTTGATGGCTTCTTCCTCGACGCTGAAGAAGTCCGCGCTCAGGGCCGCCAGGTCCGCCAGTTGGCCGACCTTGATCTGGCCTTTCTTGCCCTGCTCGGACGAGAACCAGGCGCTGCCATGGGTGAACAGTTCCAGGGCCGTCAGGCGCGGCAGGCCTTCTTCGTGCAACGACAGGCCGCCAACGGTACGACCGCTGACCATCCAGTACAGCGAGGTCCACGGGTTGTAGCTGGAAACGCGGGTGGCGTCGGTGCCGGCGCCCACCGGCACGCCTTCGGCGAGCATGCGCTTGATCGGCGGCGTGGCTTCGGCGGCCTTGGCGCCGTAGCGATCGACGAAATATTCGCCCTGGAAGGCCATGCGGTCCTGGATCGCGATACCGCCGCCCAGTGCTCGCACGCGTTCGATGTTCTTCGGCGTGATGGTCTCGGCGTGGTCGAAGAACCACGGCAGGCCGTTGAACGGAATGTCGCGGTTGACCTTCTCGAACACGTCGAGCATGCGGCTGATGGATTCGTCATAGGTCGCGTGCAGGCGGAATGGCCAGCGCTGTTCCACCAGATGACGAACCACCGGTTCCAGGTCCTGCTCCATGCCTGGCGGCAGATCCGGGCGCGGTTCGAGGAAGTCTTCGAAGTCCGCCGCCGAGAACACCAGCATCTCGCCGGCGCCGTTGTGCCGCAGGAAGTCATCACCCTGGTGCAGCTTGACGCTGCCGGTCCAGTTCTTGAAATCGGTGAGTTCTTCCTTAGGCTTCTGGGTGAACAGGTTGTAGGCGATGCGCACCGTCATCTGTTGCTCGCGGGCCAATTGCTCGATCACCGCGTAGTCGTCCGGATAGTTCTGGTAGCCGCCGCCGGCGTCGATGGCGCTGGTCAGGCCCAGGCGATTGAGCTCGCGCATGAACTGGCGGGTGGAGTTGACCTGGTATTCCAGCGGCAGCTTCGGTCCCTTCGCCAGGGTCGAGTAAAGGATCATCGCGTTGGGCCGCGCCACCAGCATGCCGGTCGGATTCCCGTTGGCATCGCGAACAATCTCGCCACCGGGCGGGTTCGGCGTGTCGCGGGTGTAGCCGGCGACACGCAACGCGGCGCGGTTGAGCAAGGCGCGGTCGTACAGGTGCAACACGAACACCGGGGTATCGGGCGCGGCCTGGTTGAGTTCTTCCAGGGTCGGCATGCGCTTTTCGGCGAACTGGAATTCGTTCCAGCCGCCCACGACGCGTACCCATTGTGGCGTCGGCGTGCGGTCGGCCTGGTCCTTGAGCATGCGCAAGGCATCGGCCAAGGACGGCACGCCTTCCCAGCGCAGTTCCAGGTTGTAGTTCAAGCCGCCACGGATCAGGTGCAGGTGCGAGTCGTTGAGCCCGGGAATGACGGTGCGGCCCTTGAGGTCGATGACCTGGGTGCCGCTGCCACGCAAGGCCATGGCCTCGGCGTCGGTGCCCACGGCGACGAAGCGCCCCTGGCTGATGGCAACCGCGCTGGCGCGAGGCTTCTCGCGGTCGACGGTGTGGAATTGGCCATTGAACAGAATCAGATCGGCGTTCATCGGGTTTCCTTGTGAATGGGAAGAAGCAAGGGACAGGCGCGGCCAGAAAGCCGCGGCGGCGCTGAGCAACGATCCGGCGGCGAGCAGTTGGCGGCGCAGTGGATCGGTTGGATCGTCGTTATTGGCCATGGCCGGGCTCCAGGTGTTCGTGGGCCTTGGACGCTTCCAACCATGGCGCGAACAGGCGGGTCGCCA
>NZ_JAOSHO010000699.1 GCF_025917275.1 Pseudomonas agronomica
GGGTTTTATGCAAGATGCAGAATGTGTATTTGGGCTCAGTCCGGGCGCACCACCTTGCCAGTCGCCAGGTCACGAATCACGCTCGGATTCTTGCGCCCACCCAGGTTGCCGCCCAGCACCAGGTCGATCTGCCCGCGGAAGTACTGCTCGACGCGGATCCGCGTGCGCGCCGCCGGCCGGCCTTGGGGGTTGGCCGAGGTGGAGACCAGCGGTCCGACCAGCGAGCACAGGTCGCGCACGATCGGGTGATCGCTGACCCGCAGCGCGACGGTGTCGTGCACGCCGGTGATCCATTCCGGCAACAGGTTCTGGTGCGGTACTAGCCAGGTATTGGGCCCTGGCCAGGTGCTGGCCATGCGGTCCATCCAGGTTTCGGGGAAATCCTCGAACAGAAAGTCGAACTGGCGGATGTTGTCAGCCACCAGGATCAATCCCTTGTCAGGCAGCCGGGACTTGATCGCCAGCAGGCGCTCCACCGCTTCTTCGTTCCACGGGTCGCAACCCAGGCCCCAGACCGCTTCGGTTGGATAGGCAATGACCGCCCCGGCGCGAATTTCTCGCGCGGCTTGTTGCACACGCCAACTGTTGACCATGAAAAGATTCTCCGCAACGCAATAAGGCTGTGCGCAGTGTACCGATCTTCCCCGTAAAACCTAGCGAGCAAACCAGCGTCCGTGTTCGCAGATGGCCCGTCCGTCCATTTCCAGATCGGTCAGCGCCGCCAGGACCTTGGACAAGCCCCAGCCGCTGGCATCGGCCAGCGCTTCACTGGTCTGCGGCGCGGCATGCAGCAGGCGCAACAGCGGGTGCGTCACCGGCACCGGCTCCGAGGCGAGGGGCAATCGCTGCCAACCGCGCAACGCTTCGAGGATGTGTTCGACGGTTTCCACCAGGGCCGCGCCATCACGGATCAACTGATGGCAACCCCGGGCGCCGGGATGATGGATCGACCCCGGAATGGCGTACACCTCGCGGCCCTGTTCCGCCGCCAGCCGCGCGGTGATCAGCGAACCACTGGCGACACTGGCCTCGACCACCAGCACGCCCAGGGACAAGCCACTGATGATTCGGTTGCGGCGCGGAAAGTTGCTGGCGTGGGGCGCGGCGTCCAGCGGGAACTCCGAGACCACCGCGCTGCCCTGGGCAATCATCGCCTCCGCCAACCGGCAATTGCGCTGTGGATAAAAATTTTCCAAGCCCGTGCCCAGCACGCCAACGGTCAGCCCGCCGACATCCAGCGCCGCTTGATGCGCGGCGGCGTCGATGCCCAGGGCCAGGCCGCTGGTGATGACAAAACCGGCGCCGGCCAGGCTTCGGGAAAACGCCGCTGCCGTGTCCATGCCCGGACGTGATGCCCGGCGACTGCCGACCATGGCCAGCTGCGGTTTTTCCAGGATCAAGGGGTCGCCAGCGACAAACAGCAGCGGAGGTGGGTCGCTGATCTGTACCAGCAGCGCAGGGTACGCAGGCTGGTCCCACATCAATAAATGCTGGGCCTGGCCGTCTAGCCAGGCCAGTGCGTGGGCGGCACCATCGCGTATTTCCGGGGCGCGTCGAGCTTCGGCGCACGCGGCGGGCAACCCCAGCGCCCGCCATGCGCTGGCCGGCGCGCTGATGGCTTTGGAGGCCGAGCCAAAGGCCTCCATCAGGGTCATGAAACGTTTAGGTCCCAGTTCCGGCAAGCGATGCAAGCGCAGACGGGCCTCCAGCTCCGCAGGCGGAACCGACGCAGATTCAGGCAATGGCATGTGATCAATCCTTGATCGTTATAGCCCCGTTTGGACGGGAACAAGCTGTGGATAACTCTGTTGGTAACTTGTGAGACCCGTTATGGATTGCGCACCTTGTCGAGCACCGCGAGCGAACGCGAGGCGTACAGCACCAAGCCGTAACTGAGTTTGTCGTAGGTGCGGAACACCATCAGCAGGCCGGCGCGTTCGTCCGGGATCTTTACCGGCGCGCCAGTGATCCGGTCGCGCACCGTTTCGCCGGTCTTCATCACGGCCAGGACGTTGCCCTCCACCAACCCGTCGCGCCGCCCCTTGTTCAGGGTGACCACGTCCAACGCGCC
>NZ_JAOSHO010000007.1 GCF_025917275.1 Pseudomonas agronomica
GGCGCCAGCCCAGGCAATCCAAGACCATCAAGCCTCATGCAACGGCACGCGCACCGACAAGGTCGTGCCCTCCCCCGGCTCACTGTCGAGGGTCAACTGCCCGCCCATGATCAACACGCGCTCACGCATGCCAACCAGGCCAAAGGATGTTGGCCGTCCCGCGTCAGTGATAAATCCTACACCGTCGTCGCTGACTGTCAGACACAACTGGTCGTCTTCCCGCACCAGCGTCAATTCTACGGTATGCGCCTGGGCATGGCGCATCACATTGGTCAGCGCCTCCTGGAGAATCCGAAACAGGCCTATGGCTTTGGCGTCGCTCAAGGGCGGCAGGTTGTCAGGCACCTGCACCAGACAAGGGATCTGCGTACGCGCCTCGAAACGCCGGGCCTGCCATTCGATGGCCGAGGCGATACCCGCGTCCAGGATTGGCGGGCGCAGCGCCGTCGCTACGTCGCGCACCAGTTGGAACAGCTGGGCAATCAGGCGCTTCATGCTGTTGAGCCGTTCCTGCAGACCAGGATCGAGTTGTGCATAGGCCAATTCACACATGGAAGTTTCAAGCTTCAACACCGTCAGCATCTGGCCCAGTTCGTCGTGTACTTCCCGGGCGATGCGCGCCTTTTCTTCTTCCCGGACGCTTTCCAGGTGCGCCGACAGTTCGCGCAATTGCTCCCGGGAACTGGCCAGTTCCAGTTCGATGCGCTTGCTTTCGGTGATGTCCCAGACGATACCGTCCCAGACGTAGGCGCCGTCTTCGAGGCGGCGAGTAATCGCCTTGATCTCGGCCCAGCGCTCCAGGCCTTCGCGGGTCAGGATGCGGCCCTGCCAAGACCAATCGCTGTCGCTGTCCAGCGCCTGGTCCTGGGAGCGGTGATAGCCGGCCTTGTCTTCGGGGTGTACCAGGCTGCGCAGCCCGGTATCGCTGCGGGCCAGGGTTGCCGGGGAATAACCCACCAGGTTTTCGCTGCCTTCACTGATGTAGGCAAAATCGATTTGCCCGGTCACCGGTGCCCGCTCCAGGCGAAAGACCATTCCCGGAACGTTGGCGGCGATGCCTTGCAGCCGCGCCTCGCTCTCACGCAAAGCCGCCAGCGCCCGCCGACGCTCCGTCACGTCGTTGAGATAAACCACCAGGTATTCCGCCTCGCGAAAACGCAGGAAACTCAAGGAGACGTCGGCCGGCAGGATGCTTCCATCGGCACGCACGCACTCGGTCTCGAAACTCAGCGGCCCCTCCTCACTGGCACGGGCACGCTTCCACAGGTTCAGCCAACGGTCCATGTGCAGGCCCGGCTCGAAGTCGATCAGCGGCCGGTCGATGATCGCGCCCGGCGCGTAGCCGAGCATGGTTTCGGCAGCGCGGTTGGCGTAGCGCACATGGCTGTCCCAATTGACCCAGAGGATGCCGACAGTGCTCTGGTCGATGGAAAATTGGGTCAGGCGCAAGGCTTCTTCGCTGGCGGTGCGTTGGGCGATGTCTTCCCGCGCGGCACGCAGGCGACGCTCCACCGAGCGCTGCTGGCGGCGCTGCCAGAATACGATCGCCACGCTGCTGAGCAGCATCGCCAGCAGCAACAGCGTCAGGTTCTGCCAGAAGCCCGGGGTCTCGGTCAGGCGTGGATATTTGGGCTTGAGCCAGCGACTGTGCAGTTGCTCCAGTTCCTTGGCGGGGATGGCCTGCAAGGCGCTGTCAATGATATCGGCCAGTTGCGGCCAATCACGGCGCGTGGCGACCCGGAGCAATTGCGGCGAACCGATGTCGCCCACCACCGCCAGCTCGGCGAATTCGGGCTCGACCATCAGCCGTCCAAGCTGCGCCTCGTCGACCACCGCGTATCGGGCCTGCTGGGTCAGCAGCAGCTGCAAGGCTTCGCGCTCCATCGGCACGCCCTGCAGATTCAGCGCTGGATAATTGCTACGCAGGTAATCAGCCGTGGCACTGGGCATGCGTACCGCAACCCGGCTCTGGGTGTCGAGCTTCTCCAATTCCACGCCTTCGGCGCCTTTCTGCGCGCCGACGATCAGTTGCGGTACACGCATATAAGGGTCGGAAAATTGCCAGAGCCTGAGCCCCCCCGGGGTCTGGGTCAGGCCCGGCGCAACATCCACTTCGCCATCGCGCACCGCCTCTTCCAGTTGCGCGACGTCCTGAAAGTTGCGCCAGGTCAGTTCGACGTTCAACGCCTTGCCCAACCACTGCATCAACTCGACGCTGGTGCCGGACAAACGCTGCAAGCGCCGGTCGTATTGTGCGTACGGCGCCTGCAGCACCAGGCCGACCCGTAGCTGCGGATGCTCCGCCAACCACTGGCGCTGGACGCCATTGAGCTGCACGTCGTGGCTCTGCGGCGCGGGCGCGGCCCAGGCCATCAAGGGAAGCCATAAACAGCCGATAACCCACAGGCAGCAAAAACGCATCATCGAAGTCTCATGCACTGACAAATACTGACCAACCCATTAGGCTGCCGGAAATACTTCTGGTCATGGAATATCCGATGCCCTCTGTTTATCGCCTGGCGTTGCCAGCATTGTGCCTGTCGCTGATCCTGCCGAGTGCATTTTCTGTGCACGCCGGCGAACCAGCCCCCGCCGCTGCGGAACAACCCGCCGAAGAGAAACCGGCCGAACGTCAACCCTTGCTCGAGCGTAGCCAGGAAGAAGCGACGGCACTTGCACGAAAAGTCCCGTCCCAGGAACAACAACAGCTACAAACCGGCAGCGATACTTTTCTTGCCCTGTGGAAGCCAGCCAATACCAGCGATCCCAAGGGCGCGGTCATCATAATCCCCGGCGCTGGCGAAACAGCTGACTGGCCTCAAGCAATCGGCCCGTTGCGCAAAAAGTTGCCGGATGCCGAGTGGGGCAGCCTGAGTATCACGCTGCCGGACCTGCAAAGCGACGTCATCGCGCCTCGCACCGTGGAAACACCGCCCGAGACCAAACCGGCAGACGTGGCTGCCGCAGCACCGGACGCCACCGCCGCCGCGCCCATCGAGCAAGTGGCCGGGGGCGAAGCCGACGCAGCAGATCCCGCCATCGCCGAAACCGATGAAGAACACGCCAAGGCCGACGCCGAACGGATTTTTGCCCGCATCGACACGGCACTGGCCTACGCCGAACAGCAGAGCGCCCGCAGCATCGTGCTACTGGGCCACGGCACAGGTGCCTATTGGGCGGCGCGCTACCTCAGCGAAAAGCAGCCCGCGCAGATCGAACGCTTCGTGATGGTCGCAGCCCAGACGCCCGTCACCGCGACGCCGGGCCTGGCCGAACTGACGCCCACCCTGAAGCTGGCCACCGCCGACATCTTCTATATGGACAAGCCGCTGGATCGCAACGCGGCCCTCGAACGCCTGCAAGCGAGCAAGCGATTGAAAGGATCGAATTTCAGCCAGGTCGCCCTCAAGGCGCTGCCCAACGCAACGGCGGAGCAGGAGCAGTTGTTTCGGCGGGTTCGGGGTTGGTTGAATCCACAAACGGACTAACACTTCAAGTGAACCATTATTGTGGCGAGGGGATTTATCCCCTCGCCACAATTGCTCGGCGCTCGGCTAGCGGAAATCCCGCCGCTCGCGAATCAACCGATAGGCGTTGTGCAATTCCCGGGTCTTGTCAGTCGCTTCACGCACCTGCAACGGCGTCGCCCCGCTACCGGCGATCTTGTCCGGGTGATGACGGCTGAGCAGCCGACGGTAAGCCCGCTTGATCTGCGACGGTTCACTGGTGGCGGAAACGCCCAGCAGCCGCAACGCCTCCTGGTAAGTCACGCCGCTGCTGGGTCGCGACAGTTTCTGCGGTTCGTAATCGATCGCCAGCGCCTGGACCTGCTGCGGCGTCCAGCCCAGCCACTTGCCCCACTGGGCAAGCAACTCGCGCTCACTCGCACCTGCGCGACCATCGGCCCATACCATCCGCCAACACGCCCGTAGCACGCCTTCGGCCGCATGGGGCTGGAGGGCGAGGCGACGCAGATAACCGCGCAAGCGATCATGCTCGGACTTGCCCCGGTTGAACGCCGCGATGGCACGACGTTGCGCCGGCTCGCTCAGGTCGAGCGCGCGCATCTCCTGGCGAGCCTGCTGGATATGCCCATCCACCACGCGCCCATCGCTTTTCGCCAGGCGTCCGAGCAATACGAACAACAATTCATCGTTGCGCAACGCCGGACGACCACCCAGGCGTTCACGCACTTGCGCCCAACTGTGCAGGTCCAGGCGCCGATCCAGCGCCTGTCCCAGCAACGCACCGAGCATGGCCCCCGGGATGCTGGCTATGGCAAAGCCCGCTCCCGCTCCGATCAGAGTCCCTGGCCACCACATATCAACGGCTCGCTTCTATCAATGCTTCAACCTGCGCTAATCGTTCATGAGTCCCGACATCTATCCAATGCCCGTCCAGGCGTTCGCCGCTGACCTGTTCCAGGGCCATGGCCCGGCGCAGCAACGGCGCAAGCTTGAACGCGCCGTCAACGCAACCGTCGAACAGCCGCGGGTGCAGGACTGCGATTCCGCTATAGGTCAGTTTGTCGGCCGTCGGCGCGCCTTCATGAACCTTTCCGTCGGCCAGGATGAAATCGCCGCCGGGGTGATGCGCGGGATTGTCCACCAACACCAGATGGGCCATGCCGTCGAGCGGCCGGTGCAAGGTGCCAAAATCGAAGTCGGTCCAGATGTCGCCATTGACCACCATGAACGCCTCATCGCCCAACAGAGGTAACGCGCGGAAGATGCCGCCACCGGTTTCCAATGGCTCGCCTTCCGCCGAATAGACAATGCGCACGCCGAACCGCGAGCCGTCCCCCAGGTAATCCTCGATCTGTTGGCCGAGCCAGGCGTGATTGATCACGACCTCGCTGAAGCCGGCGGCAACCAGCGCTCGCAGGTGATATTCGATCAAGGGTACGCCGGCGACGCGGATCAACGGCTTGGGCGTGGTCAGCGTCAGGGGCCGCATGCGCTCGCCCTTGCCTGCCGCCAGGATCATCGCCTTCATGCGGTCACCCCAGCCGGCTGCCGCAGACTGCAAAGCAATTCATCGAGCGGCGCCAATTCAGGACGACGGGCGATGACTGCTTCTATATAGGCAAAGAAACGCGGCACATCACCCAGGTATCTCGGCTTGCCGTCGCGATGGCAAATACGCGCGAAGATGCCGATCACCTTCAGATGACGCTGTACGCCCATCAAATCGCTGGCGCGCAGGAAATCTTCGAAATCCGGCTGGACCGGAATGCCGAGGGCACCGGCTTCTTGCCAGTAATTTTCCAGCCAGACACGCACACGCTCCTCGGGCCAACTGAGGAAGGCATCCTTGAACAGGCAGGTCACGTCATAGGTGACCGGGCCATAGACCGCGTCCTGGAAGTCCAGCACGCCTGGGTTGGGCTCGCTGAGCATCAGGTTGCGCGGCATGTAGTCGCGGTGCACCAATACTTTCGGCTGGGCCAGGGCGCTGTTGATCAACAGGTCGGACGCCTGCTGCCAAAGTTGTTGCTGGGTCGCATCGAATTCGATGCCCAGCTCCCGCTTGACGTACCACTCCGGGAACAGCTCCAGCTCTCGGCGCAGCAACGCAACGTCATAGCTGGGCAGTGGCGCCACCATCGGCAGTTGCTGAAAAGCCAACAGGGCTTGCAAGGCATCGCGGAACAAATCGTCGGCATTTTCGCCATTGATCACGTCCAGATACGTCCGGTTGCCCAGATCATTGAGCAAAAGAAATCCGCGATCGAGGTCTTCAGCATATATTTTTGGCACGTTGATGCCGGATTTCGCCAGTAAAAATGCAATATCCACGAAGGGTTTGCAGTTTTCCTGGGGGGGTGGCGCGTCCATCACGATCAGGCTGCGACCCGCGCCTTCCCAACGGAAATACCGCCGGAAACTCGCGTCGCTGCTGGCCGCGGTCAATGTGGCCGGGGGCACGGCGCCCCAGCCTTGTTGGGAAAAAAGGATCGGGAGTTGCTCATCGAGCCAAACTTTCAGGTGTTGCAAGCGTACATCTTGGTCAGGCATTGCAAGGGTCTCCGACGGCCCTAGCCGTCAAGCGGGTCATGCTTTATTATCCAGCATCTTTTTCAGACCATCGAGAGGCGTGCGGCCCACACCGCGGGCAGATGGCACGCAGGAAGCCCGGACTAATAAGATGGCATTGAAATCCCCCGCGTTTCGTAAAAAATTTCCGTTGCTGGTCACCGGCAGTCTGCTGGCCCTGCAACCCTTGGCCTCTTCATTCGTCGTCGCGGCGCAGCAGTATGACTGCTCCGTCTCCGCTTCGGGTGCCTGGGACTGTTCCCCCAAGACACCGGCCGCTGCATTGCCGCCGCGCCCCGTGCATGAGGGCAGTGCCGTCGCGGACAGCGGTAGCACGCCGGCTGAGAGTGGTTCGGGCGAAGAAGCCGGCGAAAAGCCGATGCTCGTCACCGAAGCCAAGGGTCGCGGCCTGAAGTCGCGCAGTGCAGACTACAGTCACCTGGACTGGGTTCCCCGCGAGAACCTCACGCCCGCTCAATTGGCTGAAACCGGTCCCTACTGCGCTGGCGCGTATATCGAACCGACGCGCCCAGGCATGAACGACAAGACCGCCAAAAGCGACGCCCCGACCTTCCTCGGCGCCAAGGCCTCGCGTTACGAGCAGGAACAGCAAGTGGCGACCCTGGCCGGTGACGTGGTCATGCGCCAGGGCAGCATGCAGGTCGAAGCCGACGAGGCCAGCCTGTACCAGGCCGAGAACCGTGGCGAGCTGAATGGCAACGTACGGGTTCGCGACAACGGTGCGCTGATTGTTGGCGACCACGCCGATGTGCAGCTGGACACCGGCGAAGCCAAGGTCGACAACGCCGAATACGTGATGCACAAGTCGCGCATCCGCGGTAATGCGCTGTATGCCAAGCGCGCCGAGAACGCGATCATCCGTCTCAAGGACGGTACGTACACCACGTGCGAACCGAGCAGCAACGCCTGGACACTCAAGGGCAACAACATCACCTTGAACCCGGCCACCGGTTTCGGTACCGCAACCAACGTCACATTGCGGGTCAAGGACATTCCGATCCTGTACACCCCGTACATCTACTTCCCGATCGATGATCGTCGCCAGTCCGGCTTCCTGCCGCCGACCATTGGCAGCGGCAGCGATACCGGCTTCATGCTGGTGACCCCGTACTACTTCAACCTGGCGCCAAACTACGACGCCACGTTGTACCCGCGCTACATGGGCAAGCGCGGCCTGTTGATGGAAGGTGAGTTCCGTTACCTGACCAAGTCCAGTGAAGGTCAGTTCGGCGCCGCGTACCTCAACGATGAAGACGATGAGCGTAGTGGGCAGACCGACTACGACAAGACCCGCTATATGTACAACTGGCAGCACAAGGGCGGCCTCGACTCGCGCGTGCTGACGGAAGTCGACTACACCAAGATCAGCGATCCGTATTACTTCCAGGATCTCCAGACCGACCAGATCGGTGTGGAGTCGCGGGACTATGTAAACCAGCAAGGTGCCGTCAGCTATCGCGGTGACAACTACACCGCGCGGTTGAACGCCCAGGCTTACCAGATGGCGACGATTTCGAAGATCACGCCTTATAACCGCCTGCCTCAGATCACCTTCAACGGATCCCTGCCTGAACATCCGTATGGACTGGATTTCGCATACAAGACGGAGCTGGTGCGGTTTGAGCGTGATTTGCGGACCGGTCAGTACACCGACGAGGACGGTAACAGCGAGGACTTCCTCGATACTCGCGTTAGAGGCTTGGCACGAGCAAACGGCGACCGCATGAACCTGGCGCCAGTTGTCAGCCTGCCGATGACCGCAAGCTATGGCTATATCAAACCGTCGCTCAAGTACCAATACACTCAATACGATTTGGATCTGGATAGCACGGGTAAAGACCAGGTCGCTTTGCAAAACGCCGAAGCCGATCGCTTGCGCGGCACCTACAGCAGCAGCCAGAGCCGTGGCGTTCCGATCGCCAGCATCGACAGCGGCCTGTATTTCGACCGCGACACGCAATGGTTCGGCACCAACTACCGCCAGACCCTGGAGCCTCGCCTGTTCTATCTCTATGTACCGGAAAAGGACCAGAGCGATATCCCGGTGTTCGACACCAGCGAATCGACCTTCAGCTATTCCTCGCTGTTCCGGGATAACCGCTTCACCGGCTCCGACCGTGTCGGCGACGAGAACAAGCTGTCCCTGGGCGTGACCAGCCGCTGGATAGAAGAAAACGGTTTCGAGCGTCAACGCGTCAGCGTTGGCCAGGCCTTGTACTTCAAGGACCGCGAAGTCCAGCTGCCAGGCATCGACTTCAAGACACGCGAAGACGCCAAGTCCGACGTCTCCCCATATGCCTTGGAATACGAATATCGCTGGAACCGCGATTGGCGCACCACGGCAACATACAACTGGGACCCGGACACCCGCAGCCCTCGTTCGGGCAGCGCGATGTTCCATTACCAGCCGGAAGACAACCCGAACAAGGTCATCAACGCCGGTTACCGTTATCGCAACGACCAGGTCCGCTACGACGAGGCCACTGGCCAATGGCAAGTGGGCGGCGGCGACTACGGCCGGCCGGGCGATCCGAACTACGTGAAGGATTACTACAAGATCAAGCAGCACGACTTCTCGGTCATCTGGCCGATCGTGCCGCAGTGGAACGCCATCAGCCGCTGGCAGTATGACTACAACCGCAACCGTACTTTGGAAGCCTTTGGTGGTTTCGAATATGACAACTGCTGCTGGAAATTGCGCCTGATCAACCGTTACTGGGTCGACTATGAAGAATTCAGTCAGGCCGCCCCGGAAAACGAAAAGGGCGACCACGGCGTCTTCCTCCAAATTGTTCTGAAGGGACTCGGCGGCCTTACCGGCGCCAAGGTAGAGAGTTTCCTCGACAAAGGCATTCAAGGTTATCGTGAACGTGAAGACCAAGCTTTCTGATTGTCTGCGCCCGCTGATGCTGGGCGCGCTGTTCCTGGGTACTGCGGCCAACGCCGCGGTGCAATCCATCGACAAGGTCGTGGCCATCGTCGACAACGACGTGGTCATGCAAAGCCAACTGGACCAGCGTGTCCACGAAGTCCAGCAAACCATTGCCAAGCGTGGCGGTGGCATGCCGCCGCCGGGCGTGCTCGACCAGCAGGTGCTTGAGCGCCTGATCGTTGAAAACCTGCAATTGCAGATTGGGGAACGCTCCGGCATCCGCATCACCGATGAAGAGCTGAACCAGGCTGTCGGCACCATTGCCCAGCGCAACAACATGACCATCGATCAGTTCCGTGCCGCCCTGGCTCGTGATGGCCTGTCTTTTGACGACGCCCGCGACCAGATCCGCCGCGAGATGGTCATCAGCCGTGTACGTCAGCGTCGTGTCGCCGAACGCATCCAGGTGTCCGAGCAGGAAGTGAAGAACTTCCTCGCTTCCGACCTGGGCAAGATGCAGTTGTCCGAAGAGCTGCACCTGGCAAACATCCTGATCCCCACTCCGGAAAGCGCCAACTCCGAAGCGATCCAGAGTGCTTATCGCCAGGCGATGGACGTTTACCAGCAACTCAAGCAAGGCGCTGACTTTGGCCAGATGGCCGTGGCGCGCTCCGCCAGTGAGAACGCCCTGGAAGGCGGCGACATGGGCTGGCGCAAAGCCGCTCAACTGCCTCCTCCGTTCGATCGCGAACTCAGCTCCATGGCCGTGGGTGACATCACCCAGCCTGCCCGTACACCGGGTGGCTTCATCATCTTGAAGCTGTTGGAAAAACGCGGTGGCGGTACCCAGGTGCGCGACGAAGTACACGTTCGTCACATCCTGATCAAGCCAAGTGAAATCCGCAGCGAAGCCGAAACCAAGCGCCTGGCCGAGAAGCTTTACGAGCGGATCACTTCTGGCGAAGATTTCGCCGAGCTGGCCAAGAGTTTCTCGGAAGACCCGGGTTCAGCCCTGCACGGCGGCGACCTGAATTGGGTCGACCCGAATGCGCTGGTTCCCGAGTTCCGCCAGGTCATGGCCGAAACACCGCAGGGCCAACTGTCCAAGCCGTTCAAGAGCCCTTATGGCTGGCACGTACTGGAAGTCCTTGGCCGCCGCGCCACCGACAGCACTACCCAGGCGCGCGAACAGCAAGCCATGACGGTGTTGCGTAACCGCAAATATGACGAAGAGTTGCAAACCTGGCTGCGTCAGATTCGCGACGAAGCCTATGTCGAGATCAAACTCCCTGGCGCAGACCAGGCAGCGCAGTGAAACCCAAGCGTTTCGCGCTGACCCCCGGCGAGCCAGCAGGCATTGGTCCCGACCTGTGCCTGCTGCTCGCCTCGCAAGCCCAGCCGCACCCCCTGATTGCCATTACCAGCCGCGACCTGCTCCTTGAGCGGGCCGCGCAGTTGGGAGTGGCGGTCGACCTGCTATCGGTCACACCGGATGCCTGGCCGGATTCTCCGGCGCCGGCCGGCAGCCTGTACGTGTGGGATACCCCTTTGGGCGCCCCGGTAGTAACGGGCCAGCTGGACACCGCCAATGCCGCGTTCGTCTTGGAAACCCTGACCCGCGCAGGCCAGGGCTGCCTGGACGGAGCCTTCGCTGGGATGATCACCGCCCCGGTGCACAAGGGCGTGATCAACGAATCCGGCATACCGTTTTCCGGTCACACGGAATTCCTGGCCGACCTGACCCAGACCGCGCAAGTGGTAATGATGCTCGCCACCCGAGGCCTTCGCGTGGCGCTGGTCACCACTCACCTGCCCCTGAGGGACATCGCCGACGCAGTAACACCGCAACGCCTGGAACGGGTCACGCGGATACTGCACGCCGACCTCCGGGAAAAGTTCGGCATCGCCCAGCCTCGTATCCTGGTGTGTGGGCTGAACCCCCATGCAGGCGAAGGCGGACACCTGGGCCGCGAAGAAATCGACATCATCGAACCCACATTGGAACGCTTGCGCAGCGAGGGCATGGATTTGCATGGCCCGCTGCCTGCCGACACTCTGTTCACCCCCAAATATCTGGAGCACTGCGACGCGGTGCTGGCGATGTACCATGACCAAGGCCTGCCCGTGCTGAAGTACAAAGGCTTCGGCGCGGCGGTCAACGTGACCCTGGGCCTGCCCATCATCCGCACGTCCGTGGACCATGGCACTGCCTTGGACCTGGCCGGCAGCGGCAAGATCGACACCGGCAGCCTGCAAGTCGCGCTGGAAACCGCCTACCAGATGGCCGAGACCCATTTATGACCGAGCAATACCAACACCGCGCGCGCAAGCGCTTCGGCCAGAACTTCCTGCATGACGCTGGCGTGATCGACCGCATCCTGCGTTCCATCAATGCCAAGGTCGATGACCGCCTCCTCGAGATCGGGCCGGGCCAAGGCGCCCTGACCGAAGGTCTGCTCGGCAGCGGTGCGCAGCTGGACGTGGTGGAACTGGACAAGGACCTCGTCCCGATCCTCAACCAGCAATTCGCCAGCAAGAGCAACTTCAACCTGCACCAAGGCGACGCGCTGAAATTCGACTTCAACAGCCTGAACGCCGCGCCGGGCAGCCTTCGAGTCGTGGGCAACCTGCCATACAACATCTCCACGCCGCTGATTTTTCACCTGCTGAACAATGCCAGCCTGATCCGCGACATGCACTTCATGCTGCAGAAGGAAGTGGTCGAGCGCCTCGCCGCCGGTCCTGGCGGCGGCGATTGGGGGCGTTTGTCGATCATGGTCCAGTACCACTGCCGCGTGGATCATCTGTTCAACGTGGGGCCTGGCGCGTTCAACCCACCACCGAAAGTCGACTCCGCCATCGTCCGGCTTGTCCCCCACGCGGTCCTGCCACATCCGGCAAAGGATCATCGCTTGCTGGAACGCGTCGTGCGCGAAGCCTTCAACCAGCGTCGCAAAACCCTGCGCAACACCTTGAAGCTGTTGCTCAGCAGCGCCGAAATCGAAGCCGCCGGCGTCGATGGCAGCCTGCGTCCCGAGCAGTTGGACCTGGCGGCTTTCGTGCGCCTGGCCGACAAGCTCAGCGAACAAGTCACGCCCACGACGGCTGCCAACTAACAGGCCATGACCGCTATCGGGCAGTACGCCGGTCTGGTTTACTACCCGATACGTGGCCTAGACTAACCTCTTGAGTCATGTCCGCGTCCCGCTTAAGGCCTTTTTGCATGTCCGATCCTCGTTATCAGGTCGACGTCAGCGTCGCCACCCGCTTTCTGGCAGAACAGTCGCAACCCGAACACAACCGTTTCGCTTTCGCCTATACCATCACGGTGCGCAACAACGGCTCTTTGCCGGCCAGGCTATTGTCGCGACACTGGGTCATCACCGATGGCGACGGACACGTCGAGGAAGTCCGCGGCGAGGGCGTGGTCGGCCAGCAACCGTTGATCGACGCAGGTAAAAGCCACAGCTATAGCAGCGGCACCGTGATGACTACCCAAGTCGGCACCATGCAGGGCACCTACCAGATGCTGGCCGAAGACGGCAAACGCTTCGACGCCATCATCAAGCCCTTTCGCCTGGCGGTGCCCGGAGCGCTGCACTGATGGCCACGTATGCGGTGGGCGACCTGCAAGGCTGCCTGGACCCGCTCAAGTGCCTGCTGGAACGGGTAGCGTTTGATCCACAAAAAGACACGCTGTGGCTGGTGGGCGACCTGGTCAACCGCGGCCCGCAATCACTCGAAACCCTTCGCTTTCTCCATGGCATCCGCGATTCGCTGGTCTGCGTGCTCGGCAACCACGACCTGCACTTGCTGGCGGCTTGGCAGAACATCGAGCGCCTGAAAAAATCCGATACCTTGAAGGAGATCCTGGACGCGCCTGATTGCGTCGAGCTGCTCGAATGGCTGCGCCAGCAAAAGCTCATGCATTACGACGAGACGCGCAACCTTGCACTGGTACATGCTGGCATTCCGCCCCAATGGTCCCTGCGCAAGGCACTCAAGTGCGCCGGCGAAGTGGAGCAGGCGCTACGGGACGACAACCTGTTCGGCCCCTACCTGGACGGCATGTACGGTAACGAACCGGTCAAATGGGACAATGACCTGACCGGCGTGGCCCGCCTTCGGGTCATTACCAACTATTTCACCCGCATGCGTTTCTGCACACGCGACGGCAAGCTGGATCTCAAGGGCAAGGAAGGCATCGAGACCGCCCCACCCGGTTATGCGCCATGGTTCAAGCACAAGGAACGCAAGACACGTAACCTGAAGATCATTTTTGGTCATTGGGCGGCCCTTGAAGGTCAAAGCGACGAGCCCGGGGTCTTTGCCCTCGATACCGGCTGCGTATGGGGCAGCGCGTTGACGCTGATGAACGTCGACACCGGCGAACTGCTGCGCTGCGATTGCGACGAGAAAGGCCGCCCCAAACCACATCCATCGACCACCGCATCATTGCCGGCCGGCACTGCCCTTTGATCGGCTTTGCGCTTCAGGCCACAGGAGTCCTAAATGACCGAATTCAAACGCATCCCTCCCGAACAGGCCCACGCCCTGCATGAACAAGGCGCCGTCGTCGTCGATGTGCGCGACCCCGCCACTTTCGCAGCTTTGCACATCAGTGGCTCCAAGCATCTGGATAATCATTCCCTTCATGCTTTCATCCAGGCCGCTGATCTCGATGCGCCTACCATCGTGGTCTGCTACCACGGCAACTCCAGCCAGAGTGCGGCGGCCTACTTGATCAGCCAGGGCTTCAGTGACGTCTACAGCCTGGACGGTGGTTTTGAGCTGTGGCGCTCGACTTACCCTGGAGAAACCGAGCAAGGCTCCCACGAATAATTTTTTATGCCGTCCAAGCCCACGCGAACCGCGGGCTTGGGCGATGGCAGACGAACGGTCTGCCATAACTAATTACGTATTCCACCTTTACCTCTCAGATTCCGAACTATCCTTAGCCTCAGGCCATCCAAAACAGGGGAGAGCCGGTACACCGGCGCGCGGGTCATCGGGAGTCAGCTTCCAGGAGTCGATATTCCTGGAAGCATTCTGGGGGGTAAAACGGCAACTGGGTTCCCAGCGGCTGTCCAGCATCGACTGATTGATCCGACACCGGCTCCACGTATCGAGCGAGGTGACGTCATGAGTATTTTTAGCCACTTCCAGCAACGTTTCGAGTCCACGCGGCAGGAGGAGTACTCGCTGCAGGAATACCTCGAACTCTGCAAGCAGGACCGCAGTGCCTACGCATCGGCCGCGGAGCGTCTGTTGCTGGCCATCGGAGAACCGGAGCTGTTGGATACCTCGACCAACTCGAGGCTCTCGCGGATATTCTCCAACAAAGTGATCCGCCGCTACCCGGCGTTTGCCGACTTCCACGGGATGGAAGAATGCATCGAGCAGATCGTGTCCTACTTCCGCCATGCCGCCCAGGGCCTGGAGGAGAAGAAGCAAATCCTCTACCTGCTCGGCCCCGTCGGCGGCGGTAAATCGTCCCTGGCCGAGAAGCTCAAGCAACTGATGGAGAAAGTGCCTTTTTACGCCATCAAGGGATCGCCGGTGTTCGAGTCCCCGCTGGGGCTGTTCAACGCCACCGAAGACGGCGCAATTCTGGAGGAAGACTTCGGCATTCCGCGCCGCTACCTCAATACCATCATGTCGCCTTGGGCCACCAAGCGCCTGGCCGAGTTCGGCGGTGACATCAGCCAGTTCCGGGTGGTCAAGCTCTACCCATCGATCCTCAACCAGATCGCGGTGGCCAAGACCGAGCCTGGGGACGAAAACAACCAGGACATTTCCGCCCTGGTGGGCAAGGTCGATATTCGCAAGCTGGAGGAATTCCCACAGAACGACGCCGACGCCTACAGCTATTCAGGCGCACTGTGCCGAGCCAACCAGGGACTGATGGAATTCGTCGAGATGTTCAAGGCGCCCATCAAGGTGCTCCACCCGTTGCTGACCGCCACCCAGGAAGGTAACTACAACAGCACCGAGGGGCTGGGGGCGATTCCGTTCAGCGGTATCCTGCTGGCGCACTCCAACGAATCGGAATGGCATACCTTCCGCAACAACAAGAACAACGAAGCCTTCATCGACCGGATCTACATCGTCAAGGTGCCTTACTGCCTGCGAGTGACCGACGAGGTGAAGATCTACGACAAGCTGCTGTTCAACAGCTCGCTGTCCAAGGCCCATTGCGCACCCGACACGCTGAAGATGCTGGCTCAGTTCACCGTGCTGTCGCGCCTCAAGGAGCCAGAAAACTCCAATATTTACTCGAAGATGCGGGTCTATGACGGCGAAAACCTCAAGGACACCGATCCGAAGGCCAAGTCGATCCAGGAATACCGCGACAACGCGGGCGTGGACGAAGGGATGAACGGCCTGTCCACCCGTTTCGCGTTCAAGATCCTGTCCAAGGTCTTTAACTTCGACCCCCATGAGATTGCCGCCAACCCGGTCCACCTGTTGTATGTGCTCGAACAGCAGATCGAGCAGGAACAATTCCAGGCCGAAACCCGTGAGCGGTACCTGCGCTTCCTCAAGGAATACCTGGCGCCCCGCTACATCGAGTTCATCGGCAAGGAAATCCAGACCGCCTATCTGGAGTCCTACAGCGAATATGGCCAGAACATCTTCGATCGCTACGTGTTGTACGCAGATTTCTGGATCCAGGACCAGGAATATCGCGATCCGGAGACCGGCGAAATCCTCAACCGCGTGGCGCTCAACGAGGAACTGGAAAAGATCGAGAAACCGGCGGGCATCAGCAATCCGAAGGATTTCCGCAACGAGATCGTCAACTTCGTCCTGCGCGCCCGGGCCAACAACAACGGCAAGAACCCTACGTGGCTCAGCTACGAGAAGCTGCGGGTGGTCATCGAGAAAAAAATGTTCTCCAACACCGAAGATCTGCTGCCCGTCATCAGCTTCAACGCCAAGGCCAGCAAGGAGGACCAGCAAAAACACAACGACTTCGTCACACGCATGGTCGAACGTGGCTACACCGACAAACAGGTACGGCTGCTGTCCGAGTGGTACCTGCGGGTCCGGAAATCGCAGTAGTACAGCGACAAGCTACAAGCTATAAGCTGCAAGAGAAAAGCGCGTGAGCCTGCTTTTGCTTGCAGCTTGTAGCTCACGACTTGAAGCTCCCCCGGAGGGGCCTATGAGCTATGTGATCGACCGACGCCTTAATGGCAAGAACAAAAGCACGGTGAACCGCCAGCGCTTTTTGCGGCGTTACCGTGATCACATCAAGAAAGCCGTCGAAGAGGCGGTCAGCCGTCGCTCCATTACCGACATGGAACACGGCGAACAGATCAGCATCCCCGGGCGCGACATAGACGAGCCGGTGCTTCACCATGGCCGCGGCGGCAAACAGACCGTCGTGCATCCCGGGAACAAGGAATTCACCAGTGGCGAACACATCCCTCGCCCACCGGGTGGAGGCGGTGGCAAAGGCCCTGGCAAGGCTGGCAATTCCGGCGAAGGCATGGACGAGTTCGTGTTCCAGATCACCCAGGAAGAATTCCTGGAGTTCATGTTCGAGGACCTGGAACTGCCGAACCTGGTCAAGCGCAACCTGACCGGCACCGACACCTTCAAGACCGTGCGCGCCGGTATCAGCAACGAGGGCAATCCCTCGCGCATCAATATCATCCGCACCCTGCGCTCAGCCCACGCCCGACGCATCGCCCTGTCGGGTAGCAGCCGGGCGAAACTGCGCGAAGCCAAGGAAGAACTGGCCCGCCTCAAGCGCGAGGAACCGGACAATTTTGGCGACATTCAGGACCTGGAAGCGGAGATCGAGAAACTCAGCGCGCGCATTCACCGCGTGCCGTTCCTGGATACCTTCGACCTCAAGTACAACCTCTTGGTAAAACAACCAAACCCCAGTTCCAAGGCGGTGATGTTCTGCCTGATGGACGTGTCGGGTTCCATGACCCAGGCGACCAAGGACATCGCCAAGCGCTTCTTCATCCTGTTGTACCTGTTCCTGAAACGCAATTACGACAAGATCGACGTGGTATTCATCCGGCACCACACCAGCGCCCGGGAAGTCGACGAAGAGGAGTTCTTCTATTCCCGGGAAACCGGCGGCACCATCGTTTCCAGTGCCTTGAAACTGATGCAGGAAATCATGGCCGCACGTTATCCAGCCAATGAGTGGAATATCTACGCGGCGCAGGCGTCCGACGGTGATAACTGGAACGACGATTCGCCCATCTGCCGTGACATCCTGATCAACCAGATCATGCCGTTCGTCCAGTACTACACCTATGTGGAAATCACGCCGCGGGAACATCAAGCCCTGTGGTATGAATACGAACGCATCGCCGAAGCTTTTTCCGACACGTTTGCGCAACAGCAACTGGTCTCGGCCGGGGATATCTACCCGGTCTTCCGTGAACTCTTCCAGCGCAGGTTAGTGACATGACCGCCAAAAAAGAGCAGAAGCGCCAGCCCATCTCAACCGGTTCCGAATGGACATTCGAACTGATCCAGGCCTACGACCGCGAAATCAGCCGTATCGCGGACCGTTATGCCCTGGACACCTACCCGAACCAGATCGAAGTGATCACTGCCGAGCAGATGATGGACGCCTACGCGTCGGTCGGCATGCCGCTGGGCTATCACCACTGGTCCTACGGCAAGCACTTTCTCAGTACGGAAAAATCCTATAGCCGAGGCCAGATGGGGTTGGCCTACGAAATCGTGATCAACTCCGACCCGTGCATTGCCTACCTGATGGAAGAAAACACCATCTGCATGCAAGCCTTGGTGGTGGCGCATGCGTGCTATGGGCACAACAGTTTCTTCAAGGGCAACTACCTGTTCCGTACGTGGACCGATGCCAGCTCGATCATCGATTACCTGGTATTTGCCAAGCAGTACATCATGCAGTGCGAAGAGCGCCACGGCATCGACGCGGTGGAGGACTTGCTGGACTCCTGCCATGCCTTGATGAACTACGGCGTGGACCGCTACAAGCGCCCCTACCCTATTTCCGCTGAAGAGGAACGGCGCAGACAGAAAGACCGGGAAGAACATCTGCAGAAGCAAATCAACGACCTCTGGCGGACCATCCCCAAGGGCGCCGACAAGTACAGCGAGAAGGACAACGCACGCTTCCCTGCCGAGCCCCAGGAAAACATCCTCTACTTCATTGAAAAGCATGCGCCGCTGCTGGAGCCTTGGCAGCGGGAAATCGTGCGGATCGTGCGCAAGATCGCCCAGTATTTTTATCCGCAGCGCCAGACCCAGGTGATGAACGAGGGTTGGGCGACGTTCTGGCACTACACGCTGATGAACGACCTCTATGACGAGGGCCTGGTCACCGATGGCTTCATGATGGAGTTCCTCACATCCCACACCAGCGTGGTGTTCCAACCTGGTTTCGACAGCCCCTATTACAGTGGCATCAACCCATACGCGCTGGGCTTTGCGATGTACCGCGACATTCGGCGGATGTGTGAAAACCCAACCGACGAGGATCGTCGCTGGTTTCCTGAGCTGGCCGGGTCGGATTGGTTATCCACCATCAAATTCGCGATGAGCAGTTTCAAGGATGAGAGCTTCATCCTGCAGTACCTTTCGCCCAAGGTGATTCGCGACCTGAAGCTATTCAGCATCCTTGACGATGATCAGAAGGACGATCTGCTGGTACCCGCAATCCATGATGAAAGCGGTTATCGCATCATCCGTGAAACCCTGGCGGCGCAGTACAACCTGGGCAATCGCGAACCCAACGTACAGATCTACAGCATCGACCGCCGTGGGGATCGCTCGCTGACGCTCCGTCATCAACAGCACAATCGCAAGCCGCTGGGCGATTCAACCGATGAAGTCCTCAAGCACCTGCATCGCCTCTGGGGATTCGATATCCACCTCGAAACCCTGCAAGGCGAGCAAGTGATGAAAACCCATCATGTCCCCCCGCGAAACGAACAAGCCGAAGGAGACTATGGCCGCCTGGACTTGGCCGTCATACATCTTTGATACCGTTTTCGCCTCCGGCGGTCCGGCGTAAAGGTTTATCCTGTCGGCCCAACGGAGGTTTTTTATGCAGATCTACAAAGTGGGCGGCGCCGTTCGCGACCGCCTCCTGGGCATTCCCGTCACTGACATTGATCGGGTCGTGGTGGGCGCCACCGCCGAGGAAATGCTCGCCAAGGGCTTCCGCCCCGTAGGGGCGGATTTCCCGGTATTTCTTGACCCCAAGACAGGCGAGGAATATGCCCTCGCCCGCACGGAACGCAAGAGCGGCAGGGGTTATGGCGGCTTCGTGTTCCATGCCAGCCCCGAGGTCACACTCGAAGAAGACCTGATCCGCAGGGACCTGACGATCAACGCGATCGCCGAAGATGATCATGGCAATCTCATCGACCCCTACCATGGCCAGCACGATATCGAAGCACGCATGCTTCGTCACGTTTCCATAGCTTTCGCCGAAGATCCCCTCAGGGTCTTGCGTGTTGCACGTTTTGCGGCGCGCTATGCCCCGCTGGGTTTCAAGATTGCGGACGAGACTCTTGAACTGATGCGCCAGCTCAGTGCGTCTGGCGAGCTGGAGGCGTTGACGGCTGAACGCAGCTGGAAGGAAATCTCCCGCGCACTGATGGAGAACCAGCCGCAGGTATTCATTCAGGTATTGCGAAACTGTGATGCGCTCAAAGTCTTGATGCCTGAAGTCGACGCATTGTTCGGCGTCCCACAACCCGAAGCCCATCATCCTGAAATCGACACGGGTGCTCATACCCTGGGCGTGCTGGAACAGTCAGCACGGTTCAAGCAGCCGCTGTCGGTCCGCTGGGCCTGCCTGCTGCATGATTTGGGAAAAGGCCTGACGCCTGAGCATGAGTGGCCACGACACATCGCCCACGAACACACAGGGCTGAAACTGATCAAAGCGGTCAACGAACGCTTCAAGGCACCCCGCGACTGTCAGGAATTGGCGCTGCTGGTGGGTCAATACCACACCCACGGTCATCGCGCGCTGGAACTCAAGGCCTCGACGTTGCTCGAGCTGCTGCAGAGTTTTGATGTGTACCGGCGCCCCCAGCGTTTCGAGGAATTCATCGCCGCCTGCGAAATGGATGCGCGCGGGCGCAAGGGGCTTGAAGAACGAAGTTATCCACAGGCTGATTATCTGCGGGGCGCTGCGGCAGCGGCCCGGGCAGTGGCGGTGCAGCCGTTGTTGGAGAAAGGGTTCAAGGGACCGGAACTCGGTGAGGCGATCAAGCGTGAGCGCCTCAGGGCGCTGAAGGCTTACAAGGAAGCGACGAGCTGACGATGTCGGCCGCCGCTTTACAGCAGATCCGACGGCGTAAGCTGCTTCCCTCGCCACTCGAATGCCACCGGCGCCAACACCTGGTCGATCTGCGCCTCTTCCCACAACGTGGCAAAGCTCTTGCCCACGCCCGGATGAATCCGATCCGGCGCGATCAACGACAAAGGCCACAGCACAAAAGCATTCTTGAGGATTTCGGCACGCGGAAGGATCAACCCATCGAAGTTGCCAACCTGTTCGCCATAGAGCAACACGTCGATATCCAGCGGCAAGCCCTTGCGGTCTGGCGCATAACGACCGTTGTCGGCCTCGATGAATTTGAGCCGGCGATCCAGCTCCATCAGCGGCAGGTCAGTGAAGGCCGAGACGACAAAATTGAAGAATGGCCCGCTCTTGATACCCACCGGCTGGCTCTCGAACACGGCTGAGCAGCGCATATCGACCAGGAAACCGGCCAGTGCCTCAAGCCCTGCGCACAAATGGGTTTCGCGCTCGATATTGCTGCCGAGCCCGAGGAAAACCTGTGTCAGCGACATCCGCGCTCGATCTCCACGCCAACCCCACTGGCAGCCGGAACGGCGCCAGGCTTGGTGACTTTCAGACGCAGCCAGGTGATCTTGAACTCGTCCATCAGCTCCTGGGCCAAGCGCTCGGCGAAAGTCTCGACCAATTGGAACTGCGCTTGCTCTGCGAACGCCTGGATACGCGCCGAAACGCTGGCGTAATCGAGAGCCAGCGCAAGGTCATCGCCCGCGGCAGCCGGGCGGTTGTCCCAGGCGAAGCTCAGGTCAAGCCGCAGGCACTGACGGATGCCTCGCTCCCAGTCGTAGGCACCGATTACCGTGTCGACTTCCAGGCCCTCGATAAACACTCTGTCCAAGCACTTTTCTCCGCAGCACGACAAGGGCGCAATGCGCCGTTAGAATCAGGGCGTCCTCGCCCGGAATGGTTAGCATGTTTTGGTTACTGGCGATCCTCGCCTACCTGCTCGGCTCACTGTCCTTCGCCATTTTGCTCAGCCGCCTGACCGGTCGTCCGGATCCGCGAATGAGTGGCTCGGGCAATGCCGGTGCCACCAACATGCTGCGCCTGGCCGGACGCAAACTCGCCATCCTGACCCTGCTAGGCGACCTTTGCAAAGGTCTTGTCCCGGTATTGATCGCCAGCCTTGCAGGGCTCTCGTTGCAGCAACAGGCCTGGATTGGCGTCTGCGCCGTCATCGGCCACCTGTTCCCGCTGTACTTTCGCTTTCGTGGCGGCAAGGGTGTCGCCACTGCCGCCGGCATGCTGCTGGGTCTTTATCCCCCTGCCGCCCTGCTGGCCGTCTGCGCCTGGCTGCTGACCTTCTACCTGACTCGCACCAGCTCCCTGGCCGCGCTGATCGCCACACCGTTGACCCTGCCATTGCTGGCCTGGCAGGAACCGGCGGCCTTGCTGCCAATGACCGCGCTCGTCGCACTGATCGTCTGGCGCCACCGGGGCAATCTACGCGACCTGTTCGCCGGGCGCGAACGGCATTTTTAAATGACACTTCACAGCGGCGCCAACTGCTCCATCGGCCAGCGCGCCTGCACACTGATTGCCAGGCTTTCCTGCTGGCCGGCCTGCAAACGCTGGCAGCCGGCAAAAGCGATCATCGCGCCATTATCGGTGCAGAACTCCGGCCGAGCGTAGTAAACGTCGCCCTTCATGTCGCCGAGCATTTTTTCCAACGACAGCCGCAAGGCTTTATTGGCACTTACGCCGCCGGCGATGACCAGGCGCTTGAGCCCGGCCTGCTTCAAGGCGCGCTTGCACTTGATGGTCAAAGTCTCCACCACGGCCTGCTGGAATGCCAGGGAGATGTCGCAACGGGCTTGCTCACTGTCGTCCCCGGCGCTCACGCACTGCTGCCAGGTATTCAATGCGAATGTTTTCAGGCCACTGAAGCTGAAATCCAGGCCAGGCCGATCGCACATCGGACGCGGGAAGACGAAACGTCCTTCGACCCCTTGGGTTGCCAACCGCGCGATCTCCGGTCCGCCTGGATAATTGAGGCCCATCATCTTCGCGGTTTTGTCGAACGCCTCCCCGGCGGCATCGTCGAGCGACTCCCCCATGAGGGCGTACTGACCGATTCCGTCCACGCGCACCAGTTGCGTATGACCACCCGACACCAACAAAGCGACGAACGGAAATTCCGGCGGTTGCGGTTCCAGCATGGGTGCCAGCAGATGGCCTTCCATGTGATGCACGCCCAGGGCCGGAATGCCCCAGGCAAAGGCCAGCGCCTGGGCACAGGAAGCGCCAACCAGCAGCGCACCCACCAGGCCCGGCCCGGCGGTGTAGGCGATGGCATCGATCTCGGTCGGCACACAGCCGGCTTCGGCCAGGACCTGGCGGATCAAGGGCAGCATGCGCTTGACGTGGTCACGGGACGCAAGCTCGGGCACCACGCCGCCATAAGCGCGATGCAGGTCGATTTGACTGAACAAAGCATCGGCCAGCAGGCCACGCTCGCTGTCGTAGAGTGCAACGCCGGTTTCGTCGCAGGACGTTTCTAATCCCAGTACTAGCATGGGTTTGCGCCTTGTAGAGGCTGAATTCGAAGGCGCGCATAATAGTCGCCGCGTTGTGCCCCGACCAGCGGTTTTCGATCAGAGGCTTTGCATTCCGAGCGTTGAGGGGTTAACATCCGCAACCCTTAAAAACCGACGTCTTCAAGTGCTCTTTTGCCGCGAGGATGTTGACCCCGGTAATGAATGAAGGTAGCTCTGGATGCCAGCCGTCAAAGTAAAAGAGAACGAACCCTTCGACGTAGCTCTGCGTCGTTTCAAGCGCTCCTGCGAAAAAGCCGGTGTTCTGGCTGAAGTTCGTAGCCGCGAATTCTACGAGAAGCCGACTTCCGAGCGTAAGCGCAAAGCAGCAGCCGCTGTTAAGCGTCACGCCAAGAAAGTTCAGCGCGAACAGCGCCGCGCCGTACGTCTGTACTAATACACAGACGTCCGTCGCAAGCTTCTTGCCAAGCCCGGCCCTCAAGCCGGGCTTATGGCATTTGCGGAAAACGCTTGATGCTTCACTGTCAAAGCCGCAGACGCGACCTAGACAACCCGCTTCACCGCGTCAGACCTGGCTCTTTTGCCAGCGGTGCACGTCTCTTCTGACGAGCCTTCCAAGGCTACTGACGAGCACACCCTGATTCCTCTAACGACGATCAGCCCAAGGCACCCGCTTGCGTGCCCGCTTGATGAGCTATCCGTGGCCAGACCGGCCGTTACCGGACTCAGCGCAACACATTCATACAGTCGAATACTGATAGTAATTAACGTCAGTGGATAATCGGCAGATACACTTCCCGACAGCAATGATGCAGACGACCCGGTCGAGCCACCTGTTTTCCGTGCCTCAGAACCAGGAACCGATGACGCCTGCTGATCTCGGGCCCTTTTTCGCGCAGTGATGATGAGAACGCCATGGCCGGGCTAATTCCCCAGAGCTTTATTGACGACCTCCTGAACCGCACCGACATCGTCGACGTGGTCAGCTCTCGCCTGCAAATGAAGAAAGCGGGCAAGAACTACACGGCCTGCTGCCCGTTCCACAAAGAAAAAACCCCATCCTTCAGCGTCAGCCCCGACAAGCAGTTCTATTACTGCTTTGGCTGCGGCGCGGGCGGCAATGCCCTCGGCTTCATCATGGACCACGACAACCTGGACTTCCCCCAGGCCGTCGAAGAACTGGCCAAAGCCGCCGGCATGGAAATACCTCGCGAGGAAAGCGGTCGGCAGCACAAGCCGCGCCAACCGACCGACTCGCCGCTTTATCCGCTGCTGACCGCAGCGGCTGATTTTTATCGCCAGGCCCTGAAGAGCCATCCGGCCCGCAAGGCGGCGGTGGATTACCTCAAGGGCCGCGGCCTGACCGGCGAAATCGCCCGGGAT
Organism: Pseudomonas agronomica; assembly: GCF_025917275.1. Classification (GTDB taxonomy): domain Bacteria; phylum Pseudomonadota; class Gammaproteobacteria; order Pseudomonadales; family Pseudomonadaceae; genus Aquipseudomonas; species Aquipseudomonas agronomica. Next base: position 24,142 of record NZ_JAOSHO010000007.1, read on the forward strand.
TTTGGCCTCGGCTTCGCCCCGCCCGGCTGGGACAATCTTTACAAGCACTTGAGCAGCGACACACTGCAGCAGCGCGCAATGATCGACGCCGGCCTGCTGGTCGAGAATGCCGAAACCGGCAAGCGCTACGACCGCTTCCGTGACCGCGTGATGTTTCCGATCCGCGATACGCGCGGGCGAATCATCGCCTTTGGTGGCCGGGTACTGGGCGACGACAAGCCCAAGTATCTGAACTCCCCGGAAACTCCGGTATTCCATAAAGGCCAAGAGCTTTATGGCCTGTACGAAGCGCGCAAGAACAACCGCAACCTCGACGAGATCATTGTCGTCGAGGGCTACATGGACGTTATCGCCCTGGCCCAGCAAGGCTTGCGCAACGCCGTTGCGACCTTGGGCACGGCCACCAGCGAAGAACACATGAAGCGTCTTTTTCGCGTCGTGCCCAGCGTGCTGTTCTGCTTCGATGGCGACCAGGCCGGCCGCAATGCCGCCTGGCGTGCGCTGGAGGCAACGTTGCCATGCTTGCAGGACGGGCGACGCGCACGCTTTCTATTCCTGCCCGAGGGCGAAGACCCGGACACCCTGGTGCGCTCCGAAGGCACCGACGCATTTCGTGCCCGGATCAACCAGCATGCGCAGCCGTTGGCCGATTATTTTTTCCAGCAACTGACCGAAGAAGCCGATCCGCGCTCCCTCGAAGGCAAGGCGCACATGGCCACCCTCGCGGCGCCGCTGATCGACAAGGTGCCAGGCGCCAACCTGCGCACGCTCATGCGCCAGCGCCTGAGCGAAATCACCGGTCTCAACAACGAAGCGATGAATCAGCTGGCCCACAGCGCCCCTCAGGAAGCGCCGCCTGCGTATGACCCGGGCGTCGATTACGACGCGATGCCGGATTTCGCCGACTATCATCAACCTCAGCAGGATTACGCTCCTCAGCAGGAGTGGACGCCGAAAAAAACCGGCAGCGGCGGCAAGAAATGGGACAAGAAACCCTGGGACAAGAACGGCAAGCGCGGCGATCGCGACCAGCCACGTGCCCCGCGCGTGCCGGCCGCCGTCGAACCACCAACACTGGCCGCCTTGCGTACCCTGCTGCATCACCCGCAACTGGCCGAGAAAGTAGAGGACGCCGGGCACTTCGCCGCCGAGGATCACAGCAACACGCAATTGCTGGTGGCACTCCTTGAAGCCGTGCAGAAGAACCCCAAGTTAAACTCATTCCAGTTGATCGCGCGGTGGCACGGCACCGAGCAAGGGCGCCTGCTAAAGGCGCTGGCCGAGAAGGAATGGCTGATAGAGGGAGACAACCTTGAACAACAGTTTTTCGACACCATTACTAGCTTGTCCGCCCGCCAACGCGAGCGAAACCTGGAACAACTTCTGCGCAAAGCTCGCCAGAGCGAGTTGACCAGCGAAGAGAAAAACCAATTGCGGGATTTACTCAGCCGCAATGTTTGCGCATCAAACCCGACCTCAACTGGCGCGTGAGGTCACAGCTCAGGTATAATCCTCGGCTTGTTTTTTGCCCGCCAAGACCTTCAGTGGATAGGGTGTTATGTCCGGAAAAGCGCAACAGCAGTCTCGTATCAAAGAGTTGATCCTATTGGGTCGTGAGCAGGGCTACCTGACTTACGCGGAGGTCAACGACCACCTGCCGGAGGATATTTCAGATCCGGAACAGGTGGAAGACATCATCCGCATGATCAACGACATGGGGATCAACGTATTCGAGGTTGCTCCAGATAAGGATGCCCTTATGCTGGCCGACGCCGATACCGACGAGGCGGCCGCTGAAGAAGCGGCCGCAGCGTTGGCAGCGGTCGAGACCGACATTGGTCGCACCACGGACCCCGTGCGCATGTACATGCGTGAAATGGGTACGGTAGAGCTCCTCACGCGTGAAGGCGAAATCGAAATCGCCAAGCGTATTGAAGAAGGCATCCGTGAAGTGATGGGCGCGATCGCGCACTTCCCTGGCACGGTTGACCATATTCTCTCCGAGTACACCCGCGTCACCACCGAAGGTGGCCGCCTGTCCGACGTTCTGAGTGGCTACATCGACCCGGACGACGGCATTGCGCCGCCTGCCGCCGAAGTGCCGCCACCGATCGACTCGAAAGCCGCCAAGGCCGACGATGACACCGATGACGAAGACGCCGAAGCCAGCGACGACGAAGAAGAGGCCGAAAGCGGTCCGGATCCCATCATCGCTGCCCAGCGCTTCGGCGCCGTGGCCGACCAGATGGAAATCACCCGCAAGGCGCTGAAAAAGCATGGTCGCAACAACAAGCAGGCCATCGCCGAGCTGTTGGCGCTGGCTGAGCTGTTCATGCCGATCAAGCTGGTGCCCAAGCAGTTCGAAGGACTGGTGGAGCGTGTTCGTAGCGCCCTGGACCGCCTGCGTCAGCAAGAGCGCGCGATCATGCAGTTGTGCGTTCGTGATGCGCGCATGCCGCGTGCAGACTTCCTGCGCCAGTTCCCTGGCAACGAAGTCGACGAAAGCTGGACCGATGCATTGGCCAAAGGCAAAAGCAAATACGCTGAAGCCATTGCCCGCCTGCAACCGGACATCGTTCGTTGCCAGCAGAAGCTGAGCGCGCTGGAAGCCGAGACTGGCCTGAGCATCGCCGAGATCAAGGACATCAACCGTCGCATGTCGATCGGCGAGGCCAAGGCCCGTCGCGCGAAGAAAGAGATGGTCGAAGCGAACTTGCGTCTGGTGATCTCCATCGCCAAGAAGTACACCAACCGCGGCCTGCAATTCCTCGACCTGATCCAGGAAGGCAACATCGGCCTGATGAAGGCGGTGGACAAGTTCGAATACCGTCGCGGCTACAAGTTCTCGACTTATGCCACCTGGTGGATCCGTCAGGCGATCACTCGCTCGATCGCCGACCAGGCTCGCACCATCCGTATTCCGGTGCACATGATCGAGACCATCAACAAGCTCAACCGCATTTCCCGGCAGATGTTGCAGGAAATGGGTCGCGAACCGACGCCGGAAGAGCTGGGCGAACGCATGGAAATGCCTGAGGACAAGATCCGCAAGGTACTGAAGATCGCCAAAGAGCCGATCTCCATGGAAACACCGATCGGTGATGATGAAGACTCCCATCTGGGTGACTTCATCGAAGACTCCACCATGCAGTCTCCGATCGATGTCGCCACTGTCGAGAGTCTCAAGGAAGCGACTCGCGAAGTACTTTCCGGCCTCACTGCCCGTGAAGCCAAGGTACTGCGCATGCGCTTCGGCATCGACATGAATACCGACCACACCCTTGAGGAAGTCGGTAAGCAGTTCGATGTAACCCGCGAGCGGATTCGTCAGATCGAAGCCAAGGCGTTGCGTAAACTGCGCCACCCGACGCGAAGCGAGCATCTGCGCTCCTTCCTCGACGAGTGACCCTCCAAACCCCCGGCCCTGCCGGGGGTTTTGCTATGTGCAGATAAAACGCCCTTCGTTACCCCCCCGCCCCGTTGCCCGTCTACACTCGAAACATCCTCCCAAGCCATGACGAGACCGTGATGCCCAGACTGACGGCCGTGCTTTTGCTGTCACTGATGACCTGGACCGCGACGGCCGGCGCGTTGACGCTCACCGATGAAGAGCACCGCTGGCTCAAGGACCACCCCGACCTGCGCCTGGGCGTCGATGCCTCCTGGCCACCGTTCGAGTTTCGCGACGATCAAGGGCGCTACCAGGGCTTGGCCGCCGATTACGTGGAAATCATTCGCAGGCGACTGGCTGTCACATTGACGCCCATTGAACCGGTGAGTTGGACCGTCGTGCTGGAACAGGTCGCACAGGGCAGGATCGATCTCCTGCCGGGCATCATGTCCACCCCAGAACGCCAGAATTACCTGGCCTTCACCCGCCCGTACCTGGACTTCCCGATTGTCATCCTCGCCCATCATGGCGGCGCCCAACCGCGCAATCTTGAAGACCTGTATGGCCTGAAGATCGCCGTTGTGGAGAACTATGCCCCCCACGAACTGTTGCGCAATCACCATCCCGACCTGAACCTGGTGGCACTGCCCAACGTCAGCTCAGCCTTGCAGGCGCTGGCAACCGATGAGGTGGATGCCGTCGTCGGCGATCTGGCGTCCAGCGTCTGGAGCTTGCGCCAACTCAAGCTCGACGGACTCTACGTCAGTGGCGAGACCCCTTATCGTTATCAGCTCGCAATGGCCGTCCCGCAGGAAAACAAGATCCTGGTGACCATCCTGGACAAGGTCATCGCGGACATGTCCCCTGCCGAGGTCAGCGAAATCCAGGAAAAATGGATCGGCAACGTGCGTGACTATCGCCAGTTCTGGTCAGATTTATTGCTGTACGGCCTGCCGGGGATGCTTCTACTGGTGGGTATCCTCGCGGTGGTGATTCGCATCAATCGCCGCCTCAGTTCCGAGATAGCCCGACGAGTCGACCTTGAACAGGAACTGCGCAGCAGCGAATACCATTATCGCGGATTGGTCGAGAGTCTTTCAGCGATTGCCTGGGAAGCGAGGGTCAGCGATTTCACCTACAGCTACGTCTCGCCCCACGCCGAGGAATTGTTAGGCTATCCGCTCAGCCATTGGCTCATCCCGGGATTCTGGCGCAACATCATTCACCCGGCCGACCTCATACGCGCGCAGAGCTACTGCGACCATGAAGTACTTGCCGGGCGCGACCATTGCATTGATTACCGGGTGATCACCGCCGACGGACGCTGCCTGTGGGTACGAGACATCGTCAGCCTGATCGAACACGGCCATGAACCATTGATGCGCGGGCTGATGATCGACATCAGTGAAGCCAAGCACACCGAGGAAGCGTTGCGCCTGTCCGAACAGAAGTTCGGATCGGTGTTTCGTCAGTGCCCGGACATCCTGGTCATCGCCCGATTGCTGGACGGCTGCCTGCTGGAAGTCAACAAAGCCTTTGAAGAGCAGATAGGCCTGAGCGCCGAACAAGTGGTAGGCAAGAGTGCCACCGACCTGGATATCTGGGGCATACAGGGCGTGGGCCCGAGCCTGCTCCAGCGTCTGCAAGCCGGCAGTATTCGCAATCTGGAAATGCCCTTTCGGCGCAGTAACGGCCAGGTCTTCACCGGCCTTATCTCTGCAGAACCGTTTGACCTCGACACCACCCCGGCGCTGGTCGTGGTGGTCCGGGATATCAGCCAGCTCAAGGAAACCCAGCAACAGTTGCAGACCTCCGAAGAGAAGTTTGCCAAGGCCTTCCACGCCTCGCCCGATGGCCTGCTACTGTCCCGGCAGAGCGATGGCCTGCTGATCGAGGTCAACGACGGTTTCAGCCGCATCACCGGTTTCAACAGCGCCTTGTCGGTGGACCGTTCCACCCTCGACCTGGGCATCTGGGTCAACCTCAACGAGCGCAAGCAGATGCTCGACCTGCTGCAACGGGACGGCTTCGTCAAGGATTTCAGCTGCCATATCCGCCGTAACGACGGGCAGATTCGACTCTGCGAGGTGTCCAGCCGACCGCTGCCCATCGGCAACGAAGACTGCATGCTGACCATCGCCCGGGACATCACCGAACGCCACCTCATGCAGGAAAAACTGCAACAGGCCGCCACGGTCTTCGAAAGCACCGCCGAAGGCGTACTGATCACCGACACGCAGCAGCACATCAGCGCCGTGAACCGCGCTTTCACCGAAATCACCGGCTACAGCGAAACCGAAGCCCTGGGCCACACGCCCCGCTTGCTCGCTTCCGGCCTGCATGACAGCGCGTTCTACGCCGCGATGTGGCATCAATTGACGGCCGAAGGACACTGGCAAGGCGAGATCTCCAACCGCCGCAAGAACGGCGAACTGTACCCCAGCTGGCTGACGATCAGCGCCGTCCGCAACCGGGAACAGCAGATCACCCACTTCGTCGCGGTGTTCGCCGACATCTCCAGCCTAAAGCACGCCCAGGCTCGCCTCGACTACCAGGCTCACCACGATCCACTCACCGGCCTGCCAAATCGCACGCTGTTCGAAAGCCGTCTACTGACAGCCCTGAACAACCAGCAGGAAAACGGCGGCCAGGGCGCGGTCCTGTTTCTCGACCTGGACCGTTTCAAACACATCAACGACAGCCTCGGGCACCCAGTCGGCGACCTACTCCTGAAGGGCATCGCCGTGCGATTGCGCGAACAATTGCGCGATATCGACACGGTCGCGCGACTGGGCGGTGACGAATTCATCATCCTCTTGCCCGGCCTGCAACAGCCCAGTGATGCCGAGCACATCGCCCACAAACTCCTGAACTGTTTCACCGCGCCGTTCCAGGCCGGTGAACATGAATTCTTCATCAGCGCCAGCATCGGCACCAGCCTGTACCCGCAGGATGGCGGCGATGTCGCCACGCTGGTCAAGAATGCCGATGCGGCGATGTACCGTTCCAAGGCCAAGGGGCGCAACCGGGTTGAAAGCTACACCCGCGACCTCACGGCCCAGGCCAGTGAACGCGTCGCCCTGGAACACGAGCTGCGACGGGCGATTGAACGCAACGAGCTGTCGCTGTCCTTCCAGCCGAAAATCAGCCTCATCGACAACCGACTGGTGGGCGCCGAAGCGCTCATTCGCTGGACGCACCCGACCTTCGGTGACGTGCCGCCCGAACATTTCATTCCCTTGGCGGAAGAAAACGGCATGATCCTGCAGATCGGCGATTGGGTATTGGAAAGCGCATGCCGCCAGCTCTGCGAGTGGAACAGCAGCCATGAAAGCCTCGGCCCGCTGTCGGTCAACCTGGCGGGAGCCCAACTGCGCCAACCCAACCTGCTGGGCCGTATCGAACAACTGCTGCGGGAAAACCAGCTTGAGCCTGGCCTATTGCAACTGGAGATTACCGAGAACTTCATCATGAGCCAGGCCGAAGAGGCGCTGACGGTGCTGCACCAACTGAAGAAGCTCGGCGTACAACTGGCCATCGACGACTTCGGCACCGGCTATTCGTCCCTGAGCTATCTCAAGCGGCTGCCGCTGGATATCCTCAAGATCGACCAGTCATTTGTCCGCGGCCTGCCCGACGACCCCCACGATGCGGCGATTGTGCGGGCAATCATCGCCCTGGGACGCAGCATGCAGTTCACCATCATCGCCGAAGGCGTCGAGACCCTGGCCCAGCAGCAATTCCTCACCGACGAGGGCTGCGAACAGATCCAGGGCTACATCGTCAGCCTGCCCCTGTGCGCCGAAGAATTTGCCGCAACGTTTCTGCGTGTAACCGTATCGGATTTTTCGGATAGCACAGCCGAGAAACCGTCGCTATAATCCGCGGCCTACTGAGGGCCCATAGCTCAGTTGGTTAGAGCAGAGGACTCATAATCCTTTGGTCCACGGTTCGAGTCCGTGTGGGCCCACCAAATTGAAAGCCGCGCATTGCGCGGCTTTCGTCGTTTCCAGGGTACAAGGATTTAATGGATCACTTGATGCCAAGTGATCGATCCAACGACATCGCACCACCGCCACGGGCGACGATGAGCAATAGCAAGCCTGCCCAGGAAAGGTGGGTTGGCCAGGCGTCAGGGTAGACAAACACCTCGATTACAAACGTCATGCCCAGCAATGCCAATGCCGACAGTCGCGAGAACAGGCCCAGTACCAGCAACAGCGGAAAAAGATGCTCGCTGTAGGTTGCCAGATGCGCGGCCAGTTCTGGAGTGACCAGCGGCAGTGCGTATTCCGCGCGAAACAGTTCATAGGTGCTGGGCGTGATCGTCAGAAAACCACTGACCTTGGTGCGCCCTGACATCAGGAAGATGGCTGCGATGGATAGCCGCGCAACCAGCACCAATAACGAGTCACCCAGCATTGCGCCAAGTCGGTCTGCGATGCTGTTCCACATGCCTCGCAAGGATTTGTCGGTTGTGGACGAAGGATTTCTTATGGCGTCCATGATGTGCTCCGCTGGCTAAGTTGCTGTTATGGAATGCTTACAGGGGCGAACGCGTCGGCGCTGAATAAGCGGGTAATGAGTTCTGAAAAATCCAGGTCAGGCTGAACCTCAAGGGCCTTTTCCACGGCCTGTTCGAGCGGTAGATGGGCTGCGCAGGCATCCAGGAACCTGCACTCGGCAGCACTGGCGGCCTGCCAAAAAACCTTGCCTTGCTTGCGCGTCAGCAGCGCTCCTTCGCCTCGCCAATCGAGCTCATCAGGCATGTCCCGCTCTTCACGATTGAACCGCCAAAGGGTGTAGGCGGGGTTGTCCGGGAACCACGCCCACCGGCACGCGGCCTTCGGTGTGAGTCGGCTGCGGGCCAAGTCCTGTGGGAGCAACTTCGCCAGTTCGCTCGGATCGACGTCGGGTTCATCTTCGGCGCAATGGACGTGTGTCCAGAGCAGATCAAGGCGGGCGACGTCGCCCAGATAAGGCATTTCCCGCGCGTGCTCGAAAGCGTCGAGAAAATCCGGGAATCCAGCCCCGTAATGCAACAACCGGGAATCGGTCGGGGGCGCCTGCCGGGCATGAAGCGTCGCGGCAGCCCTAAGCCACTCTGTACCGACCAAGCGTTCGACGGTGGGAAAGTTCGCCAGTAACGCGTCCACCGCCCCTTTCAAAACGGTATTGCGGTACACCATGAAACCGGGCTGTTCGATCAGCGCGGTCATTCCAGTCGAATGTCGCTCATATAACGCGTCGACGAATGCATCCTGGAAACTTGCCAGCGAGGTGTTCATATCGTCACTTCCGATACACGCCGGTTGCCGGTGTTCAACAATCCCTGCGCCCTGTCTCGTTCAGCCAACAAGACATCGAACCCGGGGATATTGTCGTCGCGCTCGATCAAGGTCGGGCGCCTGCCGATCCGGTCGATAACGCGTCGATACAGCAACCAGACATCATCAGCGATGGGCGCATCGTGACTATCGATCAGCAACTGCGTGTCCCCCGGGTCCACCGTGTGGCCCGCCAAATGGATTTCCGTAATCGCCTTGGCCGGGAAGGCGTCCAGGTACTTCGACGCATCGAAGCCCAGGTTATGCGCGCTGATATGGACGTTATTGATGTCCAGCAGCAACCCGCAACCAGTCCTGATGCTCAGTTCGGTCAAAAACTCTATTTCGCTGAATTCATGCCCCGGCAAACTCAGATAGTGAGTGGGGTTTTCAATGGCAATCGAACGTCCCAGGGCGTCTTGTGTTCGTTGGATATTGCTTGCGATGCACTGCAATGCCTCGACGGTACGAGGGAATGGCAACAGATCAGGATGATATTGGCCACGCCATGCGGACCAGGCCAGATGTTCGGAAATCAATGCAGGCTGTACGCGGTCGACCAGTGCCTTGAAACGCTTCAGATGGCTTTCGTCCGGTGGGCAATCGGCCGCCAGTGAGAGTGATACACCGTGCAGCGACAGGGGGTGCTGGCTCCCGATAGCCTCCAGCCACGCGAGACGGGGCCCACCTTCTTCCATGTAGTTTTCCGGATGAACTTCGAACCAGAGTCCCTCGGCAGCGCAGTCAAGCGCATCGGAGTAATGGTTCGGTTTCAGGCCGAGTCCGGCCCCCATCTGGAATACGGTTTTCATGATCGGTGAGCCCCTTGGCACTGCGATTACATAGGTGTAAGAGAGCCCATGCCTTTTGGCGTCTTGATGGAGGTGCACGTACCGGCAGGCACGTTTTTCCAGGCGTTGGCCTGATAGTCCATTTTGGCGGTGCCCGCACAGGTAGTGCCCGCACCCGCTTTGCAATCGTTCTTGCCGGCCATGGCAACGCCGTAGCATTTCTCCATGGCACCTGCTGCGGCAGGCGTTTCTGCGGCGATGGCACCGGCGGCGAACGAAGAGAAGGCAACGGCGAGGGCGGCAAGTTTGAGGTTATTCATGATGTGCTCTCCAGAAGATGGGTTGGTCGCTGCATCAATGCTTGGGCACTGTGCTTGCGATCCAACAAGTAGTTCGATGTCGTTCCGGATTCGGTTACAGCGACCACAAAATATTTCTTGGGCCAGCAAAAAATGCCTTCACGTCCGGAAGCCGCATGTAAGATTCGCTGCCGGCATTGGCAGCAATGAGATATTTCCCCTTTCGTGTAACCAGAGCGAACGATGGAACGAACTACGGATAACGATGCTTTGCGCAGCCGAGAGCTCCATCTTCAGGCCTTGTTTCTCTCAGGCCTGGATGGAGACGAACGGGCTTATCGCAGGTTTTTATCGGAGCTGAGTGGTCATCTTCGCGGCTTTTTACGCTCGAGGCTTCAACAGCGCCCCGGTGAAATCGAGGACCTGCTGCAAGAGGTTTTGCTGGCCGTTCATAATGCGCGCCAGACCTATCAAGCCGATCAACCGCTGACGGCATGGGTCTTTGCCATTGCGCGTTACAAGCTCATCGACTTTTTCCGTGGGCGATCACGCCATGACATGCTCAACGACTCCCTCGACGATGCGGCGGAGCTGTTTGCCGAGCCACATCTTGAACCTGCGCAGGCCAGTCGCGACCTGGGCAAGTTGCTTGAGCAACTACCTGAACGCCAGCGTCTACCGATCGTACGCGTGAAACTGGAAGGGCTGTCTGTGACGGAAGCCGCTCAAACGACGGGGTTGTCCGAGTCTGCGGTGAAGATAGGGATACACCGAGGGCTCAAAGCCCTGGCGTTGAGAGTGAGAGGTGCACGATGAAGACTGATGATTTGATTTCCCTGCTCGCCTCGGGCGTGACCCCGGTCGATCGCCGGGCGCCCGCCAAGCGATTCAGTATCGCGGTGCTGGCCGGCCTCCTGGGCGCCCTTTTGCTGGTGGTCGCACTGAAAGGCGTGCGCCCAGACTTGGGCCAGGTCATGGCGACACCGATTTTCTGGGCCAAGATCGCGTTCCCGCTCTGCCTGATGATCGGCACGCTGAGCATGGTCATGAGGCTGGCCAGACCTGGCGCCACTTCGGGGCCCGGCAAGATACTGATCGTTGCCGCCGTCACGGCAGTATGGATTGGCGCGATCTATGTCCTCATGGCGACCGCACCTGATGGTCGCGTTGCAGTCATTCTGGGCGATACCTGGCGGGTGTGTGCGCTCAACATCACCCTGCTGTCGATTCCGGGATTTATCGCCGTGTTCTGGGCGCTACGCGGCCTCGCCCCCACGAACCTGATGCTTTCAGGCGCCTGCGGCGGACTGCTGGCCGGTTCAATGGCGACGATTGCCTATTCCCTTCACTGCCCCGAGATGCAGGTCCCGTTTTGGGCAGTGTGGTACTTGTTGGGCATGTTGGTGCCGACGATACTGGGCGCCCTGCTCGGTCGACGCTGGCTGCGCTGGTAGCAGGCCCTTCCGTTTTTCCAAGGCCCTGCGACGGCGACGCCACGTTTTCCTTTTTCAATGTCGGCTCACTCACGACCAAAAGCCCCCCACCGAGACCTCCATCATCGCCAGCCCTAGCCTGTCCCGACTGTTCCTCGAACTCTTCTGGCAACTCGGCATCCTCTTGGTGCCAGCCTTCTTCGTCACCATCCTGCCGCCGCCGCTGGCCTTGCTGGCGGTGGTATTGCTCGGCTTGCTGATGGGCCTCGCCGCGCGGCTAGGCTTCCAGTCGATGGGCCGAGGCGTCGCCCGGCTGACAGTCGGAGCGGTGTTTGGCCTGGGCTTCAGCCTGGGCCGGGCGTTGCCCGAGTGGTGGGGCATCCTCGTGGCGATCGCTGGCATCGGTGCAGGGCTTGCCTGCGTCAGCAAATGGGAACGGCGTCTTGGGCTCGCGCCGGTTACCACCCAAGGACCGAGCGCCTGGGGTGGCGGCGAGCCGCAGTCGACGCCTGAAGGCGAACCGATCCGGCAGTTCAACCACAGCGAAATCGCCATGGGCGGCCCTGTCCATTGCGATTATCTGTTTCCCGATGGCGTGCTTCTGCAAGGGCTTGGTTCTTCGGCGATGTTTTCCAGTGATGGCCGTTATTTCGCCGCACCCGTGCCGTCCCGGCAGGAATGGGGGCTGGTCATCCTCGACCGTCAGCAGCGCAAGGTCTACCGCTGCGCCGAAAGCGAGTTCTGGGAACTGGATTCTTTCAATCCTGACGAACTGATCGGCCGTCATAGCCCCCTGGTGGACAACGGCGCTCGCCAAGCGCGGCTGGAGGATCTGCTGCGAACCGCACAGGTGGCGGACCTGGTTCCCGTCGCTGACCTGTGGCTTGAACCAGGCTGGCATCCGGACAATGTAGCGCCCACCTTCGAGCGGCCCAGCGCCGACGGCCAGCATCGCCTGGAGGGCGATCTATTGCTGCCCGCGACCTTTCGCGACCTGGACCAGCCATTGGCGCCGCTGTATTCCCCGCGCTATGCCATCAGCGTCGACGGGCAACCCTCGGGGCTGGTCATGGCAGCTGATGCACCTTTGGTGTGGAGCGCCACTCAACCCGCGCTGGTGTGTCTGGCCCGGGAGCAGGCCAACGATGCGGACGGCGACCAGTATTGGTTGTGGCAAGCGGGGAATGGCTGGCGCGCCCTGCCCTCACCCTGGGTGAAAAGCGCCGCCGAGCCGTCCTTTTACTGGCACGAGTTGCTGAGTCTCGGGGCGAACCATGTGCATATCGGCGCATACCTCGACTATCCGCGACCGAGCGCCGGCCGTTATGGGTATCGCCTGGACAGCATCCACAGCGATACCGAAACCCAGACAGGTCACGACGCCCAGGGTCGCGTGCAGGTTGATGAATTCAAGCTGACGCGGATGTCCATCGTCATGCCGCTGGACAGTCGCGGCCGGCGAGGCGACTCGTGCATCGAGACACAGCCGATGCTGGACGGCAAATGCGCTTGTCTGACCTGGATACACGACAACCCCGACGGACTCGGAAGTTATCGCTGCCAGATCGGTGATTGGTCCTTGCCGGGAAGTTGGTTGCTCGATCATCGGATCTCCGATTGCGGGCGCTACCTGGCGCTGCTGCCCTTTGAGCACGCGACGACAGTGGCAACCCACGCGGTGGTCGCAGACTTGCAGGAGCGGCGCTTGCTGCAAGGGCCCGCCCTGTGGGTGGAGCGCATACTCGATTTCCGCGCCGGCCGCTTGAGCCTGGCGGTCGTCGAAGGTCGTCTTGATAACGATCTGGAAAGCAGCCCATTAATGCGCTTCAACGTCGTCGCGCCACAGGTCGGATGTGACGCTTCCTTCTTCCGTTCCAATGAACACTCCCGGCTGTTCTACAACACCGTTCAGCTACAGCCGGAAGATTCGCAGCTCCACGTCGTTGAGCCATGGCGCCTGGTGGACCGCCCCCAAGCGGCCACCGCCGACGGCGACTTCATCCAACCCGCGCCGAATGACCAGGATGCCGCCTGGCTATTGGGCAGCGAAACGGAATACGCCGACAGTTGGGTGCGTGCCGGTACGCCCCGCCTCGGCGGGCACCTGTTGACGGCGTCGGGCTGTGCATTGGTCGACCTGGCGCCGTCGATGGCCTGGTCATCCAATAGCCGTTATCTGGCGTTGACCTGCATGGCAACCGACGTGACAGAACTCTGTGGAAACTACCGGGGCTGGCAGTTGCTGCTGCTCGATGTCCAACACCATACGCTGCGGATACACCCGCGGTGGCTGGGTCATCGGCCGTTGTTTGAAAGCTTCGACGAGCAACAACTACAGGTACGCTGTTTCAAGCGCGATTGGGAAATTGAAGGCAATGACGACCAAGGTTCGGTGCAGGCGTTCTCACTGGACGACTTGCTGCAGTTGCCGGCCGAGCCTCTGATCGGCCAGGACGGTCTTTGGCTCAGGTCTTCCCAGGCGCACCTCGCCCCGGCTTGGCGAGCGCTGGCCTTGCCTGCCACCCGCTACTTCGAACGCCGGAGCCTGTAACATGCCCGCCATTGATGCATGCGCCGGAGCTGACCTTGACTGATACCCGCCCTCCCGTCCTCGACGAAATCGATCGCCAACTGATCGCGGCGCTGCAAATCAACGCGCGGGAAAGTGTTGCGATGCTGGCCCGGCAACTGGGCATCGCCCGCACGACCGTGACCTCGCGCCTGGCTCGACTGGAAAAAACCAAGGTCATCACCGGATACGGCGTGCGTCTTGGGCAGCGAGTGATCGATGGCGGCTTGCAGGCTTATGTCGGCATCAAGGTCCAGCCACGCTCCGGCAAGGACGTATTGCGACGCCTGAGCGCGATGGCCCAGGTCCAGCAGTTGTGCGCAGTGAGCGGCGAGTTCGACTACGTGGCCTGGTTGCGCACGGACTCGCCGGAACAGCTGGATCAGTTGCTGGACCAGATCGGCAGCGTGGACGGGGTGGAGAAAACCACCACGTCGATCATCCTCAGCAGCAAGATCGATCGGGGCCAGCCGGTCTAAAGCCAACCCAAAAACCTGTGGGAGCGAGCTTGCTCGCGATGGCGGTGTGTCAGTCAGCATTCTCATGTGCTGATCCACCGCTTTCGCGAGCAGGCTCGCTCCCACATGGGACCAGGATTCGTCATTACGATTGAGCCAAGATTATAAATGACGAAAAACAGCGCAAAACGACGACACATTGCGTCTTATTAACGTGTTTCTCCCTCTCTAGAATGGCTGGCATCTTTTCCTATACTCAGACGCGAACGTCGCGTCGAGTCGCCCATCAAGGTCCGCCATGAACAAGAACAATCGCCACCCAGCAGACGGCAAGAAACCCATCACCATTTTCGGGCCGGATTTTCCGTTCGCCTTTGACGACTGGATCGAACACCCGGCCGGCCTGGGCGTCATTCCGGAACATAATCACGGCGCCGAAGTGGCGATTGTCGGTGCCGGGATCGCTGGCCTGGTGGCGGCGTATGAGTTGATGAAGCTGGGCCTCAAGCCCGTGGTCTACGAAGCGTCGAAAATGGGCGGGCGCCTGCGCTCCCAGGCGTTCAACGGCGCCGAAGGCATCATTGCCGAGCTCGGCGGCATGCGGTTTCCGGTCTCCTCGACGGCGTTCTATCACTACGTCGACAAGCTGGGCCTGGAGACCAAACCCTTCCCCAACCCGTTGACCTCGGCCTCGGGCAGCACCGTCATCGACCTGGAAGGCCAGACCTACTATGCAGAAAGCATGGCCGACCTTCCCGCGCTGTTCCAGGAAGTCGCCGACGCCTGGGCCGACGCATTGGAGGCTGGCTCACGCTTCAGCGAGATCCAGCAAGCGATCCGCGACCGCGACGTACCGCGTCTCAAGGAACTGTGGAACACCCTGGTGCCGCTGTGGGATGACCGCACCTTCTATGATTTCGTCGCCACCTCCAAGGCGTTCGCCAAGCTCTCGTTCCTGCACCGCGAAGTGTTCGGCCAGGTCGGCTTCGGCACGGGCGGCTGGGACTCGGACTTCCCCAACTCGATGCTGGAAATCTTCCGCGTGGTGATGACCAACTGCGATGATCATCAACACCTGGTCGTCGGCGGTGTGGAGCAGGTGCCCCACGGCATCTGGAAACATGTCCCGGAGCGTTGCGCGCACTGGCCGGCGGGCACCAGCCTGAACTCGTTGCACCTGGGCGCGCCTCGTGCCGGCGTGAAACGTATCGCCCGGGCCGATAATGACCGGTTCAGCGTCACCGACGTCTGGGGGGACACGCGCGAATATGCCGCCGTGCTGGTCACCTGCCAGACGTGGCTGTTGACCACCCAGATCGAATGCGAAGAGGCGCTGTTCTCGCAAAAGCTGTGGATGGCCCTGGACCGCACCCGCTACATGCAGTCGTCGAAGACATTCGTGATGGTCGACCGGCCGTTCTGGAAGGACAAGGACCCGGAAACCGGTCGCGACCTGATGAGCATGACCCTCACCGACCGCCTGACTCGTGGCACCTACCTGTTCGACAATGGCGACGACAAGCCGGGCGTGATCTGCCTGTCGTATTCGTGGATGAGCGATGCGCTGAAGATGCTGCCTTATCCGGTGGAAAAACGGGTGAAGCTGGCCCTCGATGCCCTGAAGAAGATCTATCCGAAAGTGGACATCGCCGCGCGGATCATTGGCGAACCGATCACCGTGTCCTGGGAAGCGGACCCTTACTTCCTCGGCGCATTCAAGGGCGCCTTGCCGGGCCACTATCGCTATAACCAGCGCATGTATGCGCATTTCATGCAGGACGACATGCCCGCCGAACAAAAAGGGATCTTTATCGCCGGCGACGACGTCTCATGGACACCCGCCTGGGTTGAAGGCGCGGTACAGACCTCGCTCAATGCCGTGTGGGGAATCATGAAACACTTCGGCGGTGAAACTCACCCCGAGAACCCGGGTCCAGGTGACGTATTCCACGAAATCGGTCCGATCGCCCTGCCCGAATAAAAGGAGTTGTCGATGCGCGTAGCCCTTTACCAATGCCCACCGTTGCCCATGGACCCGGCCGGCAACCTGCAGCGCCTGCATCAGATCGCGCTGGAAGCCAGGGGCGCCGATGTGCTGGTGGTGCCGGAGATGTTCCTCACCGGCTACAACATCGGGGTCGATGCGGTGAATGTACTGGCGGAGGTCTACAACGGCGAATGGGCGCAGCAAATCGGCCGTATCGCCAAGGCGGCCGGCCTGGCGATTCTCTATGGCTACCCTGAACGCAGCGAAGACGGGCAGATCTACAACGCTGTCCAACTGATCGATGCCCACGGTGAACGCCTGGCCAACTACCGCAAGAGCCACCTGTTCGGTGACTTGGACCACACGATGTTCAGCGCCGGCGACGCGGCGTTGCCGATCGTGGAACTCAACGGCTGGAAGCTCGGTTTCCTGATCTGCTATGACCTGGAGTTCCCGGAAAACGCGCGGCGCCTGGCACTGGCCGGCGCCGAACTGATCCTGGTGCCTACCGCCAACATGCAACCCTACGAGTTCATTGCCGATGTCACCGTGCGCGCACGGGCGATCGAGAACCAGTGCTTCGTCGCCTACGCCAATTATTGCGGCCACGAAGGGGAGTTGAAGTATTGCGGCCAGAGCAGCATTGCAGCACCGGACGGCAGCCGGCCGGCGTTGGCAGGCCTGGACGAAGCATTGATCGTGGGTGATCTCGATCGACAGTTGATCGATGATTCCCGCGCGGCCTACAACTACCTGCACGACCGTCGCCCCGCGCTTTATGGCGACTTGCCTAAACACTGATCCGGACTAATCCGCTAGCATGAGCGCATCCCCATCCTGGAAGCGCTCATGCCGGTCCCCGATCCCCTCCGCCCCCACATTGAAACCCTGGCCAACGGCTTGCTGGTGACATTGCGTCATGTTCCCGGCCTCAAGCGCAGCGCCGCGGTGTTGCGGGTGGCAGCCGGCAGCCATGATGCACCCGAAGCCTGGCCGGGACTGGCGCATTTTCTCGAGCATCTTTTCTTCCTGGGGACAGAACGCTTTCCTACCGGCCAGCACCTGATGGCCTACGTGCAAGGTCACGGTGGGCAAATCAATGCGCGCACCAACGAACGCACCACCGACTTTTTCCTGGAGTTGCCACCGGCAGCCCTGCCCGGCGGACTGGAACGGTTGGCCGACATGCTCGTCCATCCGCGCCTGGACGAAAACGATCAATTACGCGAACGTGAGGTCCTCCACGCTGAATTCATTGCCTGGTCCCAGGACGCAGCGGCCCAGCGGCAGATCGCCTTGTACGAAGGGTTGGCGGTGAATCACCCGCTGCGCGGCTTTCATGCGGGCAATCGCGACAGCCTTGGCGTATCGCAGCCGGAATTCCAAACGGCACTGCGGGATTTCTACCAGTGTTTCTATCAGAGCGGCCAAATGACCCTGAGCCTGGCCGGCCCGCAGGACGTCGAAGCCTTGCGAACCCTGGCCATTCAATTCAGTGAGCACGTGCCCACCCATGAAGTAGCGATCCGGCAGGCACCGCCGAGGCTCATGGCGTCCGCCGACGCCAGTTATCAGCAGACGCGCAAAGGCGGCCTCGACTTGCTGTTCGCCTTCGAACACCTGCCCGCCGCCTCGCCCCGAGCCCTGGATTTCCTGTGCCACTGGCTGAACGACCCCAAGCCTGGCGGCTTGCTCGCGGCACTGCGCCAGCAAGGCCTGGCTGACAGCCTCAAGGCTACCGCGCTGTATGAATTTTCCGGCCAAGCGCTGCTGCATATCGAACTCAAGCTCGACAACGGACAAACACCCACCGATAGCCGACCGTTGCTGCGCGATTGGCTGGGCTTTTTTGCCGCCCAGGACGACTGGGCATCACTGCGCCAGGCATACACCACGCTTCGGCAACGTCAGCAAGAGACCGCGACCGCCTGGCAGCTGGCCCGCTGGGACTGCGAAGGACGCGAAGGTCCGCTGTCGGAAAACGACTTGATACGCCTCAGGGAAATCCTCAGGCAACTGCACCCTGTGGATAACGTCGCCGGGCAATGGCTCGTGCCAGCGCCCAACCCATTTCTGCAAACCATCGGAGAACCACCCCGCGCCGGTTTGATCCGCGGCCAGACCAGCGCCCACCGTGGCTTGCGCACATTTGCCCAGGATCGCAGCCGGGGCCGTCGGGAGCGCTCGCCCCTGCAGTTCAGCCAGGCATTGCCGGATACCTCGCCTGAAGGTGCGGTGTACCTGCGCTGGCAATGGCCGGCACAAGTACCGCTCAGTCTGAAATCCAGGCTTGATCGGCAGTTGGCGGACTTGCAGGAAGATGCCCGGCAGGCCGGTGTCGACATCGCCTTTGAACCCAGCGGCCAGCAATGGCTATTGAAACTGGTCGGCTTGCAGGCGCCGATGCCGTTGGTCCTTGAGCACTTCCTGGCGAAGCTGGGACAGCCACTGCCGCCCGGCCCGGCCCGGGACGACGCGCCGCTGATACCGATCCGACAGCTATTGCGCGAATTGCCGAATCATTGTCAGCAAACCCCACGGCCATCCTCGCAACCTTTACCCGACAGCGATCAAGGCGCCTGGGCAAACGCCCACTGGGACGGTTTGGCCGTCGGTCTGTCGGCAGCCACCCAGGCCGCCATCGGTCCCGTATTGGCGCGAGTCCCTGGCATCGCCCGAGAGCAAGCTGCGACAACGAGCGTGCCTGCGCCGATGCGTCGCTGGCATTCGCTCCAGACCCAAGGCGACGAACAGGCCGTGCTGCTGTTCTGTCCCACGCCAACCCAGGATTTGATCGACGAAGCCGCGTGGCGCCTGCTGGCCCATCTGGGCCAAGCCCCGTACTACCAACGCCTGCGGGTCGAGTTGCAGTTGGGCTATGCGGTGTTCAGTGGCTTGAAACAGATCGACGGCCGGACCGGCTTGTTGCTGGGCGCGCAATCCCCCGCGGCGTCGGCGGCGCAGTTGGTCGAGCATATGGAGCAGTTCCTGGGCGGCTTGGTGGCGCTGATCGAGCAGATTGACGATGCGACCCTGGCCAGCCAACGACAAGCCCTGGGCAGCCAGTTGCAAAGTACCGTGCTGCCGGTTGCCCAGGTCGCCGAAGTGCTCTGGCAAGGCAAGCTGGCCGGTCGTCCATCGGACTACCTTCAACAGTTACCCGACGCCATAACAGCTATCACGCGCAGACAATTGATCGACGCGGCCCAGCGCCTGGCCGACGCCCATGGCGGACGGTATTGCCTGAGCAACGCGCCGTGTCCGGGAATGCCTTGGCAAGCGGGGCATTGATCGTTACCGCCCCTGCAACGAGCTTTCTCAAAGAATCGCGGCGAACGAATTTGTCAGATTTAGTAACATAGCCGACCAAGCATCTGAACACCTCCGAACGGAGGTGGACTATATATATAGATCCTAACTGTCCCATCCCAACCAAAGGAGTATTCCCATGTCCTGGTCCAAACCCGCATATATCGATCTGCGTATCGGCTTCGAAGTCACCATGTACTTCGCCAGCCGTTGATAGCTGCAGGCGGTAGTACGCAACACCACGCCTCGGTCATCCGGGGCGTTTTTATTTTCGGTTTGCAGATGGAGCGGCCATGTTCGTCCAGATTCTAGGTTCCGCCGCCGGCGGGGGTTTCCCCCAGTGGAACTGCAACTGCGCCAATTGCGCAGGTTTTCGCAACGGCAGCCTGCGGGCCCAGGCGCGTACCCAGTCGTCCATCGCGATTTCCGATGACGGCGTGAGCTGGGTGTTGTGCAACGCCTCACCGGACATCCGCGCCCAACTCCAGGGTTTCGCCCCGATGCAGCCTGGCCGGGCCCTGCGGGATACCGGCATCGGCGCGATCATCCTGATGGACAGCCAGATCGATCACACCACCGGCCTTCTCAGCCTGCGCGAAGGCTGCCCGCACCAGGTCTGGTGCACCGACATGGTCCATGAAGACCTGAGCACTGGCTTCCCGCTGTTCAACATGCTGACCCACTGGAACGGCGGGCTGAGTTGGAACCGCATCGAACTCGACCAGAGCTTCACCATCGCCGCCTGCCCGAACCTGCGCTTTACCCCACTGCCCCTGCGCAGCGCCGCACCGCCCTATTCGCCGCACCGCTTCGACCCGCATCCGGGCGACAACATCGGGCTGATCGTCGAAGACCTGCGCACCGGCGGCAAGCTGTTCTACGCCCCAGGCCTGGGCAAGGTCGACGAGTCGTTGCTACAGATCATGGCAAGCAGCGATTGCCTGTTGGTGGACGGCACGATGTGGGACGACGATGAAATGCAGCGCCGCGGCGTCGGCACCCGCACCGGCCGGGAAATGGGCCACCTGGCGCAGAACGGCCCCGGCGGCATGCTTGAAGTGCTGGAGCAACTGCCTGAGCAGCGCAAGGTCCTTATCCATATCAACAACACCAACCCGATCCTCGATGAAGATTCGCCCGAGCGGGCCGAGCTGGTGCGCAGGAACGTCGAAGTGGCTTTCGACGGGATGAGTATCGAGTTGTAGGAAGGGCTGAACGACTGCGGGGGACCAGCGGGCCTCATCGCGAGCAAGCTCGCT
>NZ_JAOSHO010000070.1 GCF_025917275.1 Pseudomonas agronomica
GTCGCCTATTGGCCCGGCGCCTGGAGCCAGCAACTTACGCTGCGCGCCTTGGAGCAGGCCGGCTTGCCCGACAACCACGTCGAGTTCATCAAGCTGATGCCCATCGATGCAGCCGCCGCCTTGCCCCAGGGCAGTATCGACGCCTTTCCGGTGTGGGAACCCTACATCTCGCAACAGATCCTGTTCTCGGGCGCCCGGCCGATCCTGACGGCGAAGAACCTGATGCCCGGCCTCAGCGCCATCGCCGCCTCGACACCGGCCATCGACAACAAGCGCGAAGCCATCGCCGACTTCCTCGGTCGCGTGAAGCAGGCCCGCGCCTGGGTCGACAACCACACCGATCAATACGCTGACCTCTGGGCGAAGAAAGCCAATCTGGACCAGGACGTTTCGCGCCATTGGTTGCGCCAGGCCCACATGAATGTCGGTCCGGTGGACCCGCAGGCCGCCGCCGACCTGCAGAGCACGGCGGACTTCCTGTTCAAGGTCAAGGCCCTGCCGGCTCCGTTGGCCACGGCTGGAATTATCGACACGTCTTTCAGCCAGGCCTTCAGTCATTGACCACCCGGACTTTCAATCCGGTTCCGAGGACGACTTGGTTGGAGCCTCACCCTGACGATCCATGGCCTTGAGCTGCTCAAGCAATACCGCTCGCAGCTCCGGCGGGCGTACGGGTTTGGCCAGCACCGAGACATTCATGTTTTGCAGGGACTGGCGGATCCGCTCGATGTCGTGTCCGGTGATCACCAGCGCCGGAACTTCCCAGCCGCGTTGGGCGCGTATCGCGGCGATGCACTCGGCACCGGAGACCTTGGTGCCCAGGTCAAAGTCGGCGATCACGATGTCGCAGTCGCTGGACAAGCCTTCGCCGTCACTGTGACCTTGCACATCGCAACCCCACTTCTCGAGCAGCGCGGACGTCGCCATCAGGACGTTGGCGTCGTCTTCCACCAGGCACACCCGTAATCCGTTCAAGCGGTCACGGGCACCGGAGACCCTGGGTGCCGAGGTGCGGGGTGCCGCTTGCTCCAGGCCGCTGATCGCCACCTTGGTGCCTTGGCCGACTATCGAACGGATGTGGATGTCGACATTGAGCAACTGGCTGATGCGCTTGACGATGGATAGGCCAAGGCCGAGCCCCTCGACGTCCTTGTCGCGGACATGGCGCACGCGATAAAACTCCTTGAATACCTCGGGAAGATGCTCGCTGGCGATGCCGCGTCCCTTGTCGTAGATCACCACGGCCAGGCCCTTGCCCTGGCGCCGCACACCGATCAATACCGGTTGTCCCGGCGCATATTTGAGGGCGTTGGACAGCAGGTTCTGGACCATGGTGGTCAGCATTCCGGGATTGACATTGACCCAATAGGGACAGGCGCGCAGGCGTAGCTCGACGCCGGCCCAGCGCGCGGCCTCGGTGTTCTGCTTGACGACGTCTTGCAGCAAGGCGCCCAAGTGGACGGTGTCAGCCTGCGGTACCCACTTGCCGTGATCCAGGGTGTAGATGTCGAGGATCGAGCGGAACAGTTGCGACACGGTGTGCAGCGAGCGGTCGATGTTGTCCACCAGCCGCAGCTCCTCCAGGCCCAGCCTGGCGTCCCTCAGGCACGCGGTGAACAGGCCAATGGAATGGATCGGCTGGCGCAAGTCATGGCTCGCCTGTGCCAGGAATCGTGATTTCTCCTGGTTGGCGGCAATCGCCTCTTCGGAGGCAATGCGTGTGCGTTTGAGCAGGATGTGCGCATAGGCCGGCACCACGATGGTCGTGACGATCAACATCAGGAACATGTAGGGCTGTGTGTGCCAAAAGGGGTTGAGCCAGAAAATCAGCACCAGGGTCGACAGTGCAATGACCGTTGCCAGGGCCAGGTAGCGCGAGCCGAAGCGCATCCCGTTGCCCAGGGTGACCCAGAGCAGCGCCGCGTAGATCGGCAACGCGCCTTCGCCCCCCAGCACCATGGCGAACGCAATGCCGGTGTAGTCATGCACCATGGCGAAAAGACGCCGCCAGAAGAAATGCCCTGGCCAGCGCTTGATTGCCATGCGCAGGAACACCGAGGCACATATGAACGTGACGATGTAGATGATGATGGGCGCATAGCGCTTGGCGGCGCCCGGGTCGAGGCCGGCCAGCACGACGATATACAACAGCGCGCAGGCGCTGACGGTCAGGCGCAGGGTGGCCTGGTCAAGTTCACTGTTCTTCTCCATTGGCTTTCGAACTCCATGAGCCGCTGCTGACCTGGGCAAGCGTAGCGGCTGTCCCCTCTGCATGGACAGCCCAGTCGGGAGACTCCTGCGGGTTTTTCCAACGAGCAGGCCACTGTTTGCCACCGAACAGCTGATCAACATCTCTATGGATGAACCAGCACCCTTGTCAGGTGGGAAAATATCTAACTATTTGAAATTCAAAGAACAATTTTCTTGGCATGAATCGTGTTGATAGAGCAGTAAAGAGCACCGGGACTGGGTGCTGAATCTATCGAGCAGGAGTTTCCATGCCACGTGAAATTCGTTTGAACGCCTTCGAGATGAACTGCGTCGGTCATCAGTCTCCGGGTCTCTGGCGGCATCCCCGGGACCGGGCCTGGCAGTACAAAGACCTTGACTACTGGACCGACCTGGCCAAGTTGCTGGAGCGTGGCAAGTTCGACGGCCTCTTCATCGCCGATGTGATCGGTATCTACGATGTGCTCGGCGGCAACGGCGATGCCGCCATCCGCCAGGCGACCCAAGTCCCGGTCAACGATCCCCTGGCGCTGATCACGCCGATGGCCTTGGTGACCGAGCACCTGGGCTTCGGCCTGACCGCGTCGTTGACCTTCGAGCATCCGTATCCCTTCGCTCGCCGCCTGTCCACGTTGGACCACCTGACCAAGGGGCGGATCGGTTGGAACATCGTCACGTCCTACCTCGACAGCGGGGCGCGCAATCTCGGGCAGAAGGCGCTGAGCGATCACGATGCGCGCTATGACTACGCCGATGAATACCTCGAGGTGCTCTACAAGCTGTTCGAAGGCAGTTGGGAGGAGGGTGCGGTGGTGCGCGATCGTGAGCGCGGCATCTTCAGCGATCCGAGCAAAGTCCATGAAATCCGTCACCAGGGCAAGCATTTCCAGGTGCCGGGCATCCACCTTTGCGAGCCGTCGCCGCAGCGTACGCCGGTGCTCTATCAAGCGGGTGCGTCGAGTCGCGGCAAGGACTTTGCCGCCGGGCATGCGGAGTGCGTATTCGTCGCGGCGCCGTCCAAGGTCATCCTGAAAAAGACCGTGGCCGATATCCGCCGGCGTGCCGCTGAGGCCGGGCGCGATCCGCGCAAAGTGCTGATTTTCAATTTGCAGACGGTGATCGTCGACGAGACCGACGCCCAGGCGCAGGCCAAGTGGCAAGAGCTGAAATCCTACAGCAGCTACGAAGGCGCGCTGGCGCTGATTTCCGGCTGGACCGGCATCGACTTTGGTCAGTACCGGCCCGACCAGGTGCTCAAGCACATCCATACCAACGCTATCCAGTCGGCCGTGGAGACGTTCTCGACCGCCGACCCGGACAAACAGTGGACCGTCCAGGAACTGGCCGATTGGGTCGGCATCGGTGGCTTCGGCCCGTTGATCGTCGGCAGTGCGCAAACCGTCGCCGACGAGTTGCAGGCCTGGGTCGAGGAAACCGATGTGGACGGCTTCAACCTGGCTTATGTGCTGGCCCATGAAACCTTCCGTGATGTGGTTGACCTGCTGGTGCCCGAGCTGCAACAGCGCGGCGCGTACAAGACCGAATACCGCCCCGGCACCCTGCGCGACAAGCTGTTCGGTGACGGCCCGCGCTTGCCCGCCAGCCACCCGGGTGCCGGTTATCGGGACTTGAGTCGACTGGGCCAGCGCACCCGTGTCGCCGAGCCGGCCTTGGTGGATGAGGAGTAAGCGCATGAGCCTCTTCGAACTCAATGCACCACTGCCTGAAAGCGTGACGGACAACGCCTTGGTCGCTTTGCAACGTTGGGCCAGGGAGCGGCCGACGCAGATCGCCTTGCGCCATCGACGCCTCGGCGTGTGGAAGGCCTGGCGGTGGATCGATGTGCAACGCGAGGTCGAGCGTGTCTGCGATGGCCTGCGCCAACAGGGGTTTGCCTCGGGGGCGCGGTTGGCATTGAGTGGCGCCTTCGAGCCGAGCCTGCTGATCCTGGCATTGGCGGCGCGTCAGTTAGGCGGGCACAGCGTGGTGATCGACCGCGACAGCCAGGGTGAGGATTTGCGACGCCAGTTGCGTTTGATCCGTCCAGCGTTCGCCTTTGTCCAGCGCCGGGAAAGCGTGTCGCACTGGCTGCAATGCGGCCTGGATGAAGATTGGTCGCTGCGCTTGTATTCAGCCCAGGCCAACGCGGTACGCCGCGGCTTGTGGCAGGTGCAATCGCTGTCGGTGCTGTTTGTCGCCGAGGCGCCGACAGCGCAGCGCCAAGGATGGGGTCAGGTTGCCGACGACGCGGTGGTGTGGATCGATGAAGGCACCGAATGGCGTGACGGGCTGGGGCACCTGTTCCGTCGCTGGCTGGAGGGCGGTGAAGGCTTGGCCTTCCCGGAAAACCGCGAGTCGGCCAGCCGCGATCGCCGCGAGATCGCCCCGACGGCCTTGCTGCTGTCCGCTGCGCGAGTCGAATCGCTGGCGGCGGAAATAGAAGCCCGGCTGCCGACGCCGGGCAGTTGGCGCCGGCGGCTGTGCGAATGGACCCTGGATGATCCGCGCCGTGGCTTCAGACGCTGGCTCAAGGCGCGGGTGCGGCACCTGCTCGGTTTCCAGCGACTGCGCCGGATCGAGGTGCCGAGCGCGCCCGCAGGCGCCGTGCTGCAAGGCCCGGCGTGGTTGCAGGAATATTTGGAGCGAGCGGCATGAGTGCGCTGTTGGAGGTGCGCAATGTGTCGCTGTCGTTCAGGGGCGTGAAAGCGATTTCCGACCTCTCGTTCAGCGTCAGGCTTGGCGAGATCTGCGCCTTGATCGGGCCGAACGGCGCGGGCAAGAGTTCGCTGCTGAACATCCTCAACGGGGTCTACCGGGCCGACGCCGGACAATTGTTTTTCGCCGCCGAACCGTTGCACCGTCCGCATCCGCTGAAGGCGGCGCGGCTCGGTATTGGCCGGACATTCCAGAACAATGCGCTGTTCAAGAAGATGAGCGTGGTGGACAACCTGCTCACCGGCCTGTCGCGCTTCCAGCGCACGTTTTTTCTCGAACAGGCCCTGGGCCTGCCGCGTGCTCGGCGCGAGGCGTGGGCGTTCGCCGAACGGGCCGAGCGGGTGCTGGAATTCCTCGAACTGCAAGCCTGGCGCGACGTCGCCGTGGGCAGCCTGGCCTACGGCTTGCAGAAACGCGTGGAGCTGGGACGGGCGCTGATCGCGCAGCCGACCCTGTTGTTGCTCGACGAACCGATGGCCGGCATGAACGCCGAGGAGAAACAGGAGATGAGCCGCTTTATCGCCGATATCAATCGCGATCTCGGTACCACCGTGATTCTCATCGAGCACGACATCCAGGTGGTCATGGGATTGTCCAGCCATGTGGTGGTGTTGGATTACGGACGCAAGGTCGGTGACGGCACACCCGCGCAAGTACAGGCCAACCCCGATGTGATTGCCGCTTACCTGGGGGCCTCGCATTCATGAATTTCTTTTTGGAAACCCTGGTCGGCGGGCTGTTGGCCGGCACCCTGTATTCCCTGGTGGCGATCGGTTTCGTGTTGATCTACAAGGCCAGCGGCGTATTCAATTTCGCCCAGGGCGCCATGCTGCTGTTCGCCGCGCTGACCTTTGTCAGCTTGCGCGAGCGGGGCCTGTCTTTCGCCCTGGCGTTGGTCCTGACGGTGCTGGTGATGATCGTCGGCGCATTGTTGATCGAGCGGCTGGTGCTGCGTCCGCTGGTCAACCGCTCGCAGATCACCCTGTTCATGGCCACCCTTGGCCTGTCATTCATCATCGAAGGCCTGGCCCAAGGGTTGATGGGCGCCCAGGTGCGGGCGCTGGACCTGGGCATCGAGGACGTCCCGCTGTTCGTGGGCGACATCATGGTCAGCCAGTTCGACTTGGTCGCCGCCGGGGTCTCGGGGCTGACGGTGGCGGTGCTGGCCTTGCTGTTCAACAAGACCCGCATCGGTGTCGCCCTGCGCGCCGTGGCCGACGATACCCGTGCAGCGCTCTCGTTGGGCATCAACCTCAACCGCATCTGGCAGATCGTCTGGGCCGTGGCCGGGGTGGTCGGCCTGGTCGCCGGGTTGCTCTGGGGCGCGCGGCAAGGCGTGCAGTTCTCGCTGTCGCTGGTGGTGCTCAAGGCGTTGCCGGTGCTGATCATCGGCGGCTTTACCTCGATCGGTGGCGCCATCGTTGGCGGGCTGATCGTCGGCGCGGCCGAGAACCTCGCCGAGGCTTATATCGGCCCGCTGATCGGCGGCGGGATCACGCCCTGGTTCGCCTATTTTCTCGCCTTGATTTTCCTCTACATCCGTCCGTCCGGCCTGTTCGGCGACCGGATCATTGAACGGGTATGACGCCATGACCGCTATTGTTCCGCGCCTCACCGCCAGCTTCGACGAGGCACCCCTGACCCTGGTGCGTCGCCGTTGGCGACCGGGCCTGCTGTCGTTGCTGTTGGTTGCGTTTGTCGGGTTGCCGTGGCTGGGCAGCGACTATTGGCTCAACGCAATCCTGATCCCCTTCCTGGTGCTATCGCTGGCGGGGCTGGGGCTGAACCTGTTGACGGGCTACACCGGCCAGACCTCGGTGGGCGCCGCCGGCTTCATGGCGGTGGGGGCGTTTGCCACCTATGGCCTGCTGCTGCGCGTGCCGGGCCTGCCATTGCCACTGGCGTTGCTGGGCGGCGGCGTGATTGCCGGGTTGGTCGGGCTGCTGTTCGGCATTCCAAGTGCTCGGATCAAGGGTTTCTACCTGATGGTCACCACGCTGGCCTCGCAGTTTTTCCTGGAGTGGGTGTTCGCCAAGTTCCCGTGGTTCTACAACTACGCCTCGTCCGGCACCATCAGCGCGCCGCGCCTGGAGCTGTTCGGCCACAACCTGGCGACGCCGGTCGGCCGCTACCTGCTGACCCTCAGTTGCGTGGTGCTGCTGACCTGGGTGGCCGTCAACCTGGTGCGCAGCCAGGTCGGCCGCAACTGGATGGCGATCCGCGACATGGACACCGCCGCAGCCGTGATCGGGATTGCCGTGGAGCGCGACAAGCGCATGGCCTTCGCCGTCAGCTCGTTCTACCTGGGAATCGCCGGGGCGCTCTGGGCGTTCGCCTACCTGGGGACGGCCAGCGCAGGCAGCTTCGACATCAATCGTTCGTTCCAGATTCTGTTCATCATCATTATCGGCGGCATGGGCAGCATTGCCGGCAACTTCATCGGCGCAGCCTTCATCAGCCTCGTGCCGATCCTGCTCAGCCATGCCGGGCAATGGCTGTTCAACGGCAACGTCGACGCTGGGCAACTGCAGAACCTGCAGAAGGTGCTCTTCGGCGCCTTGATCATCGGGTTCCTGATCAAGGAACCGGAAGGGCTGGCGCGCCTGCTCGGCGACCTGCGCGAACGCATCAGGGTCTGGCCGCTGCGGTTCTGAGCGCCGACCCACCACCTGACGAGCCTTGACCCTGCCGAGGGAAAGGAGGTTTCCAACACCGCACAAGACCCCCACCGAGAAGATAGATATGCATGCAACTTTCAAGCGTAGCCTCGCCGCCATCGGCCTGGCATTGGGCGCCTATGCAGCGCTGGTACCGGCTGCCCAGGCCGCCAACGAACAGTTCTTCCCCCTGGCCACCTACCGGGTCGGCGCCTATGCCTCCAGCGGCATTCCGGTGTGGGCCGGAATGATCGACTACCTGCGCTACATCAACGAGGTGGAAGGCGGTATCAATGGCGTGAAGCTGGTCTGGCAGGAGTGCGAGACCGAATGGACGGCGGAAAAGGGCATCGAGTGCTACGAGCGCTTCAAGAACGGCCTCAACGGCGCGCCGGTAGCGATCTACGCACCCAACGGCGCACCGGCGGCCTATGCCCTCGCGGACAAGGCCGAAGCTGACCGGATTCCGTTGATCACCCTCGGCTACGGCCGTACCGAGGCCACCGACGGCAGGGTGTTCCCCTATAATTTCCCGGCCATGCTGACGTTCTACAGCGAGGCCTCGGCGTTCATCAATTACGTGGCTGAGCGCGAGGGTGGGCTGGACAAGCTCAAGGGCAAGAAGATCGCCACCGTCTATCACGACTCGGCCTACGGTCGGGAAACCCAGGGGCCGCTGGCGCTGCTGGCGCAGAAGTATGGCTTCGAGAACATCCAGATCGCGGTGGCCGACCCAGGCAACGAACAGGCCGGGCAGTGGCGCCAGGTGCGGCAGTTGAAGCCGGACTGGGTGTTCCTGCGTACCTGGGGCGTGTCCACGCCAGTGGCGATCAAGACCGCGGCGCGTTTCGGCTACCCGGTGGAGCGCATCGTCGGTGACATCTGGGCCAGTTCCAATGAAGACGTATTGCCGGCCGGGGAGGCGGGCAAGGGATACCTGGCGCTGACACCTTATCCGGGCGGCGCCGACTTCGACATCCACCAACGCATTCGCCAGTACATCCTCGATACCGGCAAGAGCGATCTCAAGGATCCGAAGAGTTTCGGCAGCGTCTACTACAACTCCGGCCTGGTGAACGCCGCCATTGCCGTCGAGGCGATCCGCACCGGGCAGAAAAAATTCGGCAATCGTCCGCTCAACGGTGAGGAAGGTCGCTGGGGCCTTGAACACCTCGACCTCGGTGATGCCCGTCTCAAGGAGATCGGTTTCCTTGGGCTGATGCAGCCGCTGAAACTGTCTTGCAGCGACCACGAAGGGGGCGGGGCCGCCAAGGTTCAGCAATGGGACGGCCAGCAATGGAAGCTGATCACCGACTGGGTCCAGGCCGACCGCGCGACGTTGCGCCCGTTGATCGATGCCAAGGCCGCCGAATATGCGAAGGAAAAGGGTGTGACCGCCCGCGATTGCGCGGCGCAATGACTATGCACACGACACACAACCGGGCGCACCGGCGCCCGAGGAGGAAGCAACCATGACCATTGCGGCCGTTGCCGGCACTACAAGCCGTGAGCTATTGGCGGTACACGACATCGAAGCGATCTATGACGGCGCGATCCTTGCCGTGGCCGGAGTTTCCCTGCGGGTCGGGCAGGGCGACATCGTTGCGCTGCTGGGCGCCAACGGCGCCGGCAAGAGCACCACGCTCAAGGCCATTTCCGGGTTGGTCCAGGCTGACCGCGCGCACGTCAGCCGGGGCCGGATCACTTTCCAGGGGCAGGATACCGCCGGCGTTGCAGCCAATCTGCTGGCCCGCCAAGGCATCGTTCATGTGCTGGAGGGGCGGCATGTGTTCGCCCACCTGACCGTCGAGGAAAACCTGCGCAGCGGCGGTTTCCTGCGCAAGCCGACGCGCCGGCAGCTGGAACAGGATCTGGAGCGCATCTACGCCTGGTTCCCACGCCTGAAGACCAAGCGCAAGACCCAGGCCGGACTGACCTCGGGCGGCGAGCAGCAAATGCTCGCCATCGGCCGGGCACTGATGACCCGGCCTCGGCTGGTGTTGCTGGATGAACCCTCGATGGGGCTGGCGCCGATCCTTGTCGAGGAGATTTTTGCCATCGTCGCCCAGCTCAATGCCCAGGAAGGCATGAGCTTTCTGGTGGCTGAACAGAACATCAACGTTGCCCTGCGCCGTGCCACCTACGCCTACGTCTTGGAAAACGGTCGGGTGGTGGGTGGGGGCAGCGGTGCGGAGTTGGCGGCGCGGGAAGACATCCAGCATTTCTATCTGGGCGGCAAGACCGGTTGAGTGCCCGAGATCCACTGTCTGGTGGGCAACAGTGAATCCGCAGTTTGCTGTTGCAGGAGCTTTTCCAGGCCTGCTGTCGGTTCGCAAATCCTTGAATACAAAGGGTTTAAAGGGTTGGTACGGACTGTGCTCTGGCTGTGGGTGAACCCGTTACGCAAGGAGCAGTACATGAGCCATTCATCAACCGTGGCCCCGTCCCAGCAGCCTCGTCCGGCCCCTCGGCGCCCGGCCCATATCATTCGCAGCGACGCCGAGGCCATCGAGGTGGCGCAGCGTGTGGCGGAGGATTTCGCCCGGGAGTCCGCCTTGCGCGATCGTGAGCGACGGCTGCCCTGGGATGAACTGGAACGCTTTTCCGAAAGCGGCCTGTGGGCGATCAGCGTGCCGAAGGCCTACGGTGGTGCCGGGGTGTCCTATGTCACCCTCAGCGAGGTGATCGCCATCATTTCCGCAGCCGACTCATCCCTCGGCCAGCTACCGCAAAACCATTTCGGCGTTCTCAGCAATCTCGGCTTGACCGGCAGCGAAGAGCAGAAGCAACGTTACTTTGCCAAGGTGCTCCAGGGATATCGCTTCGGCAACGCCTTTTCCGAAGCGCGCAGCCAATACGTCACGACCTTTCAGACGCAGATCCGCTTCGACGGCGACACGGCGGTACTCGACGGCGAAAAGGCCTACTGCACCGGCGCATTGTTCGCCCACATCGTGCCGGTTGCCGGAGTGGATGAGGTGGGGCATGTGCACATCGCCCTGGTGCCGCGCGATGCCGCTGGACTGACGGTGATCGACAGTTGGGACGGTTTCGGCCAGCGCATCACCGCCAGCGGCCAGGTGCGCATCGACGGCGTGCGAGTGCCTGCCATCGACGTGGTGCCAGCCTGGAAGGCCTATGACCAACCCACTTCCGACGGTCCGATCTCGCAGATTATCCAAGCTGCGGTGGACACCGGCATTGCCCGTGGAGCCTTCGCCGAGACCCTGCGCGTCGCCCGCCAGGCGCGCCCCTGGGTCGACAGCGGTCTGCAACATGGTTGGCAGGACCCGCTGGGCCAAGCGCTGATCGGTGAACTGGCCTGGCGCCTGCAAGCGGCCGAGGCGATTTTGCAACGCGCGGCCCAAGCCGTCGACCGTGCCGTCGCTGAGCCCAGCGAGGAACGAGTCGCCGAGGCTTCCGTAATCGTTGGCCAAGCCAAGGTGCTGTCCACCGAGATCGCCTTGGAGGCGTCGAGCCGTTTGCTGGAGCTGGGCGGCACGCGTAGCGTCTCGGCCAGCCAGGGCCTGGACCGGTTCTGGCGCAACGCGCGGACCCACACCCTGCACGACCCCGTACGCTGGAAATATCACTTGGTGGGCAACCAGCTTCTCAACGACATCAAGCCCCAACGTCACTCCTGGAACTGAGGTATCGAGCATGTCCCATTCACATTCCCAAGGTCGTAGCGACCTGGCCCATGCCCGCCACGTCGAGGCGGCTCTGCTGGACTACTTGCGCGACCACAGCGCGCGACGTGAAGCCCTGGTGGTCGCGGCGGTGGGCGACCTGCGCATCCGCATCGACGCCGCCGATGCCCTGCTCGAACGCGCCAACGCGTCCCAGTCGACCGCCATTGCCTTTCGCCTGGCCGCTGCGGAGGCGGCGCGCGTGGCCGGTCATGCGTACTTCGAGTTGGCGGGGCGCAGCTTGCCGCGGCCATTGCCGGACGCCGCCGAGCCGGCGTTGCTGACCCAGCGTCGGTTGCTGGGCGACCATTACCTCAACGGCGCGGCGTTGGCGGATGGGCAGGGAGGGTAGGCGTGAGCGGGTTTTGCGGTTGCTCGCCTTGGGACCGGGTTGAGTGATCCCGGTGCGACCTCGGCCTGGCTCATTACAGTTTGCTTTCCACAAGAGGTGTCCAGGGCTCGCTCAAGGCAACGCCGCTTCAACCAGTTCGATCCAATGCCGGACAGGGGTTCGGCCAGCTCCGTCGAGGTGGGATTGACAGCCGATATTGGCGGTGGCGATGACTTCCGGGTGTCCGCTTTCCAGAGCGTTGAGCTTGTTGTCGCGCAGTTGCCGGGACAGTTCGGGTTGGGTCAGCGAGTAGGTGCCCGCCGAGCCGCAGCACAGGTGGCTGTCGGGCACCGGCGTGAGGTTGAATCCAAGCTGTTCCAGGATCGCTTCAACCGCCCCCCCGAGTCTTTGCGCGTGCTGCAACGTGCAGGGACAGTGGAAGGCCAGGCGCTGGTCGCTGCTTACGCCGAGCTGATCCAACGGTTCGTCGCGCAGTATTTCAACCAGGTCCTTGGCCAGGGCGCTCACTTTTGCGGCCTTGTCGGCATACGCCGGATCGCTGCTGAGCAGGTGCCCGTAGTCCTTGATGAAGGCGCCGCAACCGCTGGCGGTTTGCACGATGGCTTCGGCACCGCTTTCAATGGCCGGCCACCACGCGTCGATGTTGCGCCGGGCACGTTCGAGGCCGGCGGCCTGGGCGTCCAGGTGATAGTCCACCGCCCCGCAGCAGCCGGCCTCGCGAATCGCGGTGACGCTGATTCCCAATCGATCCAGTACCCGTGCGGCGGCTGCGTTGGTGTTGGGTGAGAGGCTTGGTTGCACGCAGCCTTCGAGCATGAGCACTTGCCGGTCATGGCGGGTGGTCGGTCGTGGTTTTGGTGGACGCACATTGCGGGGCAGCTTGGCTTTCAGCGTGTCTGGCAGCCACGCGCGGAATACCTGGCCGCCGCTCACCAACCCTTTGAACAGCCCGCGATTGGGCACCACGCTACGCAACCCCTCGCGCAACAGGCGTTGGCCGTGTGAACGCGGGACTGCCGCATCGACCACCGCCCGGCCAATGTCCAGCAAGTTGTGATAATCGACGCCGGAGGGGCAGGTGGTTTCGCAGCTGCGGCACGACAGGCAGCGATCCAGGTGCTCCTGGGTTGCGCGGGTCACTTCGTTGCCTTCCAGCACCTGCTTGATCAGGTAGATGCGCCCCCTCGGGCCATCGAGTTCATCGCCCAGCAGTTGATAGGTCGGGCACGTGGCATTGCAGAAACCGCAGTGCACGCAACTGCGCAGGATGCGTTCGGCTTCTTCGGCGCGGGGCAATTGGCGGGCGTCTTCGCTCAAGGTGGTCTGCATGGTTCAAAGCTCCGCGTACAGGCGACCGGGGTTGAAGAGGCCCCGTGGATCGAGTTGCTGCTTCAGGTTCCGGTGATAGCGCATCAACGCGTCGGGCAGCGGTTGGAAAGGACTGTCGGTCAGGCCAGGCGTATAGCCGGTCACATGCCCGCCGACTTGTTCGACGATCGAGCGGATGAAGGTCGCTTCGGCATCGGATTTGAGCCAGCGCTGGGCGCCGCCCCAATCGATCAGTTGGACGCCGGGCAACGGCAAGCGAGGTGTGTTCGGCGGCAGGGAGAGACGCCAGAGAGGCCGATCTTCATCGAAGAAGCTCAGCCGATGTTCGTTCAGGTCCTGCCAGTACGAAGCGTCCAGTCGCTCGCCGCCCAAACGGTCGCGGGCCGCCGCCACCGAGCCTTCGCCACCTTCAAGTCGCAAGTTCAGGCGCTGGCCATCGTGGCACGCGGCAGTGATGGGCAGCGGTTGCTGCCCCCATTCCGCCAGGCGCTGCAAGGCACGCTGGGCGTCCATCTGCAGGCTGATGCTCAAGGTCTGCCGTGGTTTTGGCAGGACCTTGAGGGACACTTCGGTCACCACGCCCAGCGAGCCGTAGCTGCCGGCCATCAAGCGCGACAGGTCGTAGCCGGCGACGTTTTTCATGACCTCGCCGCCGAAGCGCAAGTGCTTGCCCTGACCGGTGATGACCCGTGTGCCGAGGATGAAATCGCGCACCGAGCCTGACCAGGGACGACGTGGCCCTGAGAGTCCGCAGGCAATCATGCCGCCCACCGTGGCGTTTTCACCGAAGGCGGGCGGTTCGCAAGGCAGCATCTGCTGCGCCGCGTCCAGGACTTCGAACAATTCTGCCAATGGCGTACCGCCGCGAGCGGTGATCACCAATTCCGTCGGGTCGTAGCTGACGATGCCGCGGTGCGAACGCGTGTCGAGTATTTCGCCTGCCACGCTGCGTCCGAGGAACGCCTTGCTGTTGGAGCCTTGGATACGCAGCGGCGTGGCGTTCCCCAGCGCCTGGCTGACCTGTTCCAGCAGCGCTGCGCTGTCGTCGAAATCGTGTTCGCCGCCCATCAGAAACGCTCCAGTTCAGGGAAGGGTAGCTGACCCATGTGGACATGCATGGCGCCAAACTCGGCGCAGCGATGCAGCGTCGGGATGTTCTTCCCTGGGTTGAGCAGCCCGCTCGGGTCGAACGCGGCCTTGACCGCATGGAACACGGTCAGCTCATCGCTGTTGAACTGCGCGCACATCTGATTGATCTTCTCGCGGCCCACACCGTGCTCACCGGTAATGCTGCCGCCGACCTCCACGCACAATTCGAGGATCTTGCCGCCCAGGGCTTCGGCGCGATCGAGCTCGCCCGGCTGATTGGCATCGAACAGGATCAGCGGATGCATGTTGCCGTCGCCAGCGTGGAAAACGTTGGGGACCCGCAGGCCGTACTCCGCCGATAACGCCGCGATAGCTTGCAGCACACCGGGCAGTTCCCGGCGGGGGATCGTCCCGTCCATGCAGTAATAATCCGGCGAAAGGCGGCCCACCGCAGGAAACGCGTTCTTGCGTCCGGCCCAGAAACGCACGCGTTCGGCCTCATCGCAAGCCTGGCGCACGTCGATGGCGCCGGCCTGTTGCAACACCTGGCGCACGCGGTCGCAGTCGTCATGGACGTCGGCTTCCACGCCATCGAGTTCGCACAACAGAATGGCTTCGGCGTCCACCGGGTAGCCGGCATGGATGAAGTCTTCGGCGGCGCGAATGGCCAGGTTGTCCATCATTTCCAGACCGCCCGGGATGATCCCGGCGGCAATGATGTCACCCACCGCCCGGCCAGCCTTTTCAACCGAATCGAAGGCCGCCAGCAGCACTTTGGCCGTCTGCGGCTTGGGCAACAGCTTGACCGTGACTTCGGTAATCACGCCGAGCATGCCTTCGGAACCGGTGAACAACGCCAGCAGGTCGAACCCCGGTGAGTCGAGGGCCTGGGAACCCAGGGTAAGGTGTTCGCCATCGACGGTGAGGATGTCGACCTTGAGCAGGTTGTGCACGGTCAGCCCGTACTTGAGGCAATGCACGCCACCGGCGTTTTCCGCCACATTGCCGCCGATTGAACAGGCGATCTGCGAAGAGGGATCCGGCGCGTAGTACAAGCCGAACGGCGCGGCCGCCTGGGAAATCGCCAGGTTGCGCACGCCCGGCTGGACCCGGGCGGTGCGGGCGGCGGGGTCGATGTGGAGGATGTTATTGAAGCGCGCCATCACCAGCAGCACGCCTTTCTCCAACGGCAGCGCACCGCCGGACAAACCGGTGCCCGCGCCACGGGCGACGACGGGCACCTGGCGCTCATGGCAGAGGCGAAGCACGCCTTGGACTTCCTCGATGTGACGCGGCAGCACCACCAGCATGGGCGTGGTGCGGTAGGCGGAGAGCCCGTCGCATTCGTACGGTTTGAGCGCTTCGCGCTGATGGAGGATTTCCAGGTCGGGAAGCTGGGTTTGCAGGGCCTGGAGCAGTGCATTTTTGTCCACGTCAGGCAAGACGCCGTCGACGCGTTCATCGTAGAGAATGTTCATGGTTCGCAGGCGACCCTCAAGTTGTTTTTATTCGAGGTCTGTTCTGATACGGCTGACTTGCATCATTGGTCCGAGGCGTTCTACTGTCCATGTGTTGTTGGGCTGGTCGAACCAGTTCTTCGACCATGCTCTTTTTGGCTGTTTGAAAATTCAGTTAAAAATCAGCGAGCTATCGCTGTGTTTGAACATCTATGGATCCGATGACAGAGCTGGTCATACCAGTTGGAGATTCGATGGAAAGCTTCGAGACGCGCCGTAATCCGCAAGTCGCCGACGTGGTCTGCGAGCGCATAGAACGCCTGATCGTCGATGGCGTGCTCAAGACCGGGCAGCTGTTGCCTTCGGAACGGCGATTAACGGAAAAACTCGGTGTCTCCCGCACCGCGCTTCGCGAGGGACTGAAGCTGCTGCGCGCACGTGGGATCATCAAGACCGAGCAGGGCAAAGGGTCGTTCGTGGCCGACCTGTCGGGGCATGGCCTGGCGTCGCCGCTGATGCACCTGTTCAGCTCGCAGCCGCGCACCCTTTATGATCTGTTCGAGGTCCGAAGCCTGCTCGAAGGCGAGTCCGCGCGCCTGGCGGCCTTGCGCGGGACCGAGGCTGATTTCGTACTGATTACCCGCAGCTACGAGGCCATGCTCGATGCCCACAGCCGTCCCCTGGAGGCCAGCGTCCATGCCCGGCTCGACCATGCGTTTCACCTGGCGATCTGCGAGGCCTCGCACAATCCGGTGCTGGTGCAGACCTTGCGTTCGCTGACGGACTTGCTGCTCAGCTCGGTGTTTGCCTCGGTCAACAACCTCTACCACCGCGAGCCGCAAAAGCGCCAGATCGACCGCCAACACGCCCGGCTCTATAACGCCGTGACCGGGCGGCTGCCGGAGCAGGCGCGCAAGGCGGCCATCGCCCACATCCAGAGCATCTGCGAGAACCTCAGGGAAATCGAAAACGAAGAGCAACGCCTGGTGCGCGCCACGTTGCGGCTGGAGGGGTGGGCGTAGCGGTCAACCGTTGGGCAGGTGCCCGGCCTGGTTTCAGCGGAACGCTATCCTCC
>NZ_JAOSHO010000700.1 GCF_025917275.1 Pseudomonas agronomica
TCGCCACGGGCTTTTGCATAGCCTCAGCGGTTCAGGCGTTTGTCGATCAGGCCCTCCACCACGCTCGGGTCGGCCAGGGTCGAGGTGTCGCCGAGGCTGTCGAGTTCGTTGCAGGCGATCTTGCGCAGGATCCGGCGCATGATCTTGCCCGAACGGGTCTTGGGCAACGCCGGCGCCCACTGGATCAGTTCCGGTTTGGCGAAACTGCCGATTTCCTTGCTGACATGGGCCAGCAACTCCTTCTTCAGCTCGTCGTTGGCCTCGACACCATCCATCGGCGTGACGAAGGCATAGATACCCTGGCCCTTGAGATCGTGGGGATAACCGACAACCGCCGCCTCGGCAATATTGTCGTGCAGCACCAGGGCGCTTTCCACCTCGGCGGTGCCGATACGGTGGCCCGAGACATTGATGACGTCGTCGATGCGTCCGGTGATCCAAAAGTCGCCATCTTCGTCGCGACGGGCGCCGTCACCGGTGAAGTAATAACCGGGGTAGGGCTTGAAATACGTCTCGACCATGCGCTGGTGATCGCCATAGACGCTGCGAATCTGTGCTGGCCAGCTCGACTTGATTGCCAGCACCCCGCTGCCCGCGCCGCTGATTTCCTTGCCAACCTCATCCAGCAGGACCGGCTGCACGCCGAACATCGGCCGCGTGGCGCAGCCCGGCTTGAGCCGTGGCGCGCTCACCAGGGGGCTGAGCATGATGCCGCCGGTTTCGGTCTGCCACCAGGTGTCGACAATCGGGCAACGTTGTTCGCCTACAACGTTGAAATACCATTCCCACGCCTCCGGGTTGATCGGCTCACCGACACTGCCGAGCAATCGCAGGCTCTTGCGAGAGGTTTCCTGCAGGGGCGCGGCGCCTTCTCGCATCAGGGCGCGCAAGGCGGTCGGCGCGGTGTAGAAAATGTTCACCTGATGTTTATCAATCACCTGCCAGAACCGTGAACTGCTCGGATAGCTCGGCACGCCCTCGAAAATCAGTGTGGTGGCTCCGTTGGCCAGCGGGCCGTAGACGATGTAGCTATGGCCAGTGACCCAGCCGACGTCGGCGGTGCACCAGAAGACTTCATTGTCGCGGTAGTCCAGCACGTACTTGAAGGTCATCGCTGCTTGCAGCAGATAGCCGCCGGTGGTGTGGAGCACGCCCTTGGGCTTGCCGGTGCTGCCCGAGGTATAGAGGATGAACAACGGGTCTTCGGCGTCCATTGGCTCAGGCGGGCAGTCGTCGCTCACTTCGTGTGTGGCCTGGTGATACCAGAGATCGCGGCCTTCGGTCCAATCCACCTCGCCCTGGGTGCGCTCGACCACCAGCACAGTGCTGACGTTCGGGCAGTTCTCCAGCGCCTTGTCGACGTTGCGCTTGAGCGGTATGAAACGCCCGCCGCGCACGCCTTCGTCGGCGGTGATCACCGTGCGGCAATCCGCATCGAGGATTCGGTCGCGCAGGGAATCCGGCGAAAAGCCGCCGAACACCACCGAATGCACCGCACCGATGCGGGTGCAGGCGAGCATGGCGTAGGCCGCTTCCGGAATCATTGGCATGTAGATGCAGACCCGGTCGCCTTTCTTCACGCCACGGTTTTTCAGCACGTTGGCCAGTCGGCACACGTGGTGGTGAAGTTTTCTGTAGCTGATTTCTGCCGATTCGGCGGGGTTGTCGCCTTCCCAGATGATCGCGATCTGGTCGGCGCGCGTCGCCAGGTGACGGTCGATGCAATTGGCGCTGACGTTCAGCGTGCCGCCGGCGAACCAGCTCGCGTCGCCGTTCTTGAGGTCGTAGCGCTGGACGGTCTGCCACGGGGTCATCCAGTCGAGAAAGCGCGTGGCCTGCTCGGCCCAGAAGGTGCTGGGGTGTTCGATGGATTCTTTGTAGAGCCGCTTGTACTCGTCCTGACTCAGTTGCGCAGCCCGGCGGACGGCATCGGCGTGGGGGTACTGGCTGATATCGAACATGACGGTTCCTTATTCTTGTTTTGCGACAAGATATAAAGATGCGCCCAGTGGCCTGGGGGTTCAAGTCGCTCATAAAACAACTGTGGGAGCGAGCCTGCTCGCGAA
>NZ_JAOSHO010000701.1 GCF_025917275.1 Pseudomonas agronomica
CCCTCGCCACAGAAGCTTCCTATCAAGGGATTTCAGGCCGTGGCAGGCCGCAGCGAGTAGGTCTTGAGCTGATCGGCAAAGTCCCTCAGGGACTGGATGCCACTGGCCTCGGCCTCATGAACCCATTCCTTGATGGCCGCGAGCATGTCATGGCCGTTGCTGCTGGTCTTGATCCAGATCTGCTGCAAGGCCAGGCGCTTTTCGTAGATCACCTTCAGCGCCTGGCTGTGCTCCAGCATGTTCTGGATGCGCAGGTGGTGGCGGTCATCCAGCAGGCTGGTTTCCCGTGACAGCAGGCGTTTGGCCCGATGAAACTGGTGGCGCACCGAGTGATCGACTTTATCCAGCTCCTGCTTGACCAGCGGCGCGATGACCAGCCGGCGGTACTGGGCCATGATCTGGAAACGGTTGTTGAGGATCGCCATGGCGGTGTCCATGTCCAGGTGGCCCTTGCCTTCGACACGGTGGGCGATCGGCGCGACCCGCTGGACCTTCGCCAGGCGCAGGAAGCTGAAGACCTTGATCCAGGCCCAGCCCAGGTCGAACTCCCATTTGCGCACCGACAGCTTGGCTGAGTTGGGGTAGGTGTGGTGGTTGTTGTGCAGCTCTTCGCCACCGATCAGGATGCCCCAGGGCACCAGGTTGGTCGCCGCGTCGCGGCACTCGAAGTTGCGATAGCCCACGGCATGCCCCAGGCCATTGACCACGCCGGCGGCCCAGACGGGGATCCACATCATCTGGATGGCCCAGATGGTGATGCCGATCGTGCCGAACAGCAGCAGGTCGATGACGCCCATGATCGCCACGCCCAGCAAAGGGAAGCGGCTATAGAGGTTGCGCTCGATCCAGTCTTCCGGGCAGTTCTTGCCGTAGATGCGCAGGGTTTCCGGGTTTTGCGCCTCGGCGCGATACAGCTCGGCGCCTTTGCGCAGCACCGTGGACAAGCCCTTGACGACCGGGCTGTGGGGGTCATCCTCGGTTTCGCATTTGGCGTGGTGCTTGCGGTGGATGGCTGTCCACTCGCGGGTGTTCTGCGCGGTGGTCAGCCACAGCCAGAAGCGGAAGAAATGTTTGAGGCCGGCGTTCAGTTCCAGGGAACGGTGAGCCGAATAACGGTGCAGGTAGACCGTGACACTGATGATCGTCACGTGGGTCATCAACAGGGTGACTGCCACCAGCGACCAGGGCGACAAGCCAAGAAAACCTTCGTACCACATAGGCTGTAGGGCCCTCGATAAAAATAGAAACTGCCGTTGCATTATCACCAGCTCGACCGATAAAACCAGTCGGCCTTTCAGATAAGAGTGGCAGGATGTTTCTTACTCTATAATCCCCTCAAATTACAGGGACATGGATGACCGCATGACTGTCTATCAACGCACTGCCATGCGTGGGGCTCTGCTTTACCTCTTGCTATCGGTCGCCTGGCTGCAGCTGGTTGGTTATTTATTGAGCAGTTTCTTCGATCATTCCGCCGACCAGCTTCGCTGGCAACTGATCAACGGTTATGCCTGGGTGCTGGTCAGCGCCGGGCTGATGTTCATGGCTCGGGTGCGGATCGTGCGGTGTTTCGACAAGGGCGAGGGCAGCCTCGACCGTGAACGATTGCGCCAGGCCGCCGCTGTCTTCGATTGCACCCGCGAAGGGGTCCTGGTCACGGACCGCCAGGGCCTGATCGTGCACGTCAACCGGGCGTTCATGGCGATCACCGGTTATGGCCGGGACGAAGTATTGGGGCGCCAACCCAATCTGTTCAAATCCGGCCGGCACGGACCGGCTTTCTATCGGGATATGTTTGCGTCGTTGTCCAGCCGTGGCGAGTGGAGCGGCGAGATCTGGAACCGCCGCAAAAGTGGCGAAATCTACCCGCAATGGCAGACCATCCGTGCTGTGGTCGATGACAACGGTGAAGTCAGCCAGTACGTCGCGGTGTTTTCCGACATCAGTGCGATCAAGGATTCGGAGCATGAACTGGCGCACCTGGCCCATCACGATCCGCTGACCGGCCTGCCCAATCGCCTGCTGTTTTCCGATCGCACCGAACAGGCCGTGGCCTCGGCGCA
>NZ_JAOSHO010000702.1 GCF_025917275.1 Pseudomonas agronomica
CGGGAGCAAGCTCCCTCGCCACGGGATTGGGGAATTCGCCCAATAAAAAACCGGACCCAAGGTCCGGTTTTTTCATGAAGCGTTAACGCCAACTCACTCAGCCGCCGGCGCCTCTGGCTTGCGGCGCTTGAGCGGGGCCATGCCGTCTTTGCTGACCAGCGACGGGGCGTCGGTCTTCGGGCGGTTGGCGGTCTTGCGTTTGGTCGGGGCCTTGGCGCCGGTTTTTTTCTTGTCGCCCTTGGCGTCGACCTTTTTCTTCTTCACGCCAACGGCCTTGCCCGACGCCTTGACCTTTTTCGGTCCGCCGTACGTGCCTTTGACTTCCTTGATGGTGCGGCGCTCGAAGCTCTGCTTGAGGTAGCGCTCGATGCTCGACATCAGGTTCCAGTCGCCGTGGCAGATCAGCGAGATCGCCAGGCCGTCGTTGCCGGCACGACCGGTGCGACCGATGCGGTGAACGTATTCGTCACCACTGCGGGGCATGTCGAAGTTGATGACCATGTCCAGGCCTTCCACGTCCAGGCCACGGGCGGCGACATCGGTGGCGACGAGGATTTTCACGCCGCCCTGTTTCAGGCGGTCGATGGCCAGCTTGCGGTCCTTCTGGTCTTTCTCGCCGTGCAGCACGAACGCCTTGTATTCCTGGGCAACGAGGCGACCGTAGATGCGGTCGGCCATGGCCCGGGTGTTGGTGAAGACGATGGCTTTTTCGTAGGTCTCGTTGGCCAGCAACCAGTTCACGATTTGCTCTTTGTGCTGGTTGTGGTCAGCGGTGATGATCTGCTGGCGGGTGGTGGAGTTCAGTTGGCTGACCGCGTTGAGCTGCAAATGCTCAGGGTTGTTCAGCACCTTGGCGATCATTTCGCGCAAGCCCGAACCGCCGGTGGTGGCAGAGAACAGCATGGTCTGCTGGCGGTTGACGCATTCGTCCACCAAGCGCTGCACGTCTTCGGCAAAACCCATGTCGAGCATGCGGTCGGCTTCGTCCAGCACCAGCACTTCGACTTCCTTGAGGTCGAGGTTGCCGGCGTTCAATTGCTCGATCATCCGCCCTGGGGTACCGATCAGAATGTCCGGCACCTTGCGCAGCATGGCGGCCTGGACCTTGAAATCCTCACCGCCGGTGATCAGCCCGGACTTGATGAAGGTGAACTGCGAGAAGCGCTCCACTTCCTTCAAGGTCTGCTGGGCCAGTTCACGGGTCGGCAG
Source organism: Pseudomonas agronomica (assembly GCF_025917275.1). Classification (GTDB taxonomy): domain Bacteria; phylum Pseudomonadota; class Gammaproteobacteria; order Pseudomonadales; family Pseudomonadaceae; genus Aquipseudomonas; species Aquipseudomonas agronomica. The sequence goes on from NZ_JAOSHO010000702.1 coordinate 1,210, forward strand.
CAGGATCAGGGTCTTGATGCTGACGCGGACCTTGGCCGGGCCGATCAGGCGATTGAGGATCGGCAGCACGAACGCGGCGGTCTTGCCGCTGCCGGTTTGCGCCGTCACCCGCAGGTCACGCCCTTGGAGCGCGAGCGGAATAGCCGCTGCCTGCACCGGCGTTGGCTCGACAAATTTAAGCTCGGCCACGGCTTTGAGCAGGCGTTCGTGCAGGGCGAATTGGGAAAACACGGGTGCTACCTCGAAGAAATGCAAAAAAACAGCTGCATAGGGTAACGGTTTCGAGCGCGAAGGCCGAGTTTCTTTATGCAAACGGCCGCAAATCGGAGTGTTTTGATCGTTGGTTTCACGATCAACGGTCACTTCGCGCCGCTTAAATGCTCTAATTCGCCCCATCGCGCTCACAGAAGAACCGTCTCGCCCATGGATATCAAACAACTCTGGCTCAACCTCCAGGATTTCTGGGGCGCCCTGGATCAACATCCGCTGTTGCATTCCGGCCTTGCGCTGGTGCTGCTGCTGGCGATCGCATTGGTGCTCGGGCGCGTGGCGCGCTACCTGATCCTGCATGGCGCCAAGCTGATCGGCCGGCAACCGGCCCTGCACTGGGTCAACGACCTGCGCCAGAACAAAGTCTTTCACCGCCTGGCACAGACGACGCCGTCGCTGATCATTCAGTCCGGCCTGCACCTGGTGCCGGGGCTGAGCAAGACCAGCATGATTTTCCTCGGCAATGTCGCGCTGTCCTTCACCATCCTGTTCATGTTGCTCACGATCAGTGCGCTGCTCAGCGCATTGCTGGACGTCTACGCCCGCACCGAACACGCGCGAACCCGCTCGATCA
>NZ_JAOSHO010000703.1 GCF_025917275.1 Pseudomonas agronomica
GCGGGAGCAAGCTCCCTCGCCGCTAGGCCGCACCTATTCCCCAACATTTGCGAAACTCATCGGACTCACGCTTTCCCCAGGGAGATGCGCCGGTGAGTTTACCGTCGCCGCTGATATTGACCGTCTGGTCGCCGATGCTGACGTAAAAATCGAACTTGATCACCACGTACCAATTTTCCGGGTCACCTAAGAACCTCGCTTCCATGCGAGTAATGGTGCCGTCTCGCCAACGTTCTGCCTTCCCGTCTAGTTCATAAAAGGCACTCGCCAATGAGTCGATCGAATACTCTTTTTCCTCCGGGCCCCGTTCAGGGATGTAGAACGTCAGCTGTCTAGCCGAGTCATTTTCTATCCAATCGGCTTGAATCACAAAATCGGTGCTCCAGTCATCCGCAAACAGCGTCAAGCCCGTCGAAAGTGAAAACGCAACCCCTCCTACCGAGCCCTTCATGTGACCTACCGCTTTTTTGCCAGGCTGATCGCTAATCTTCATGAGCCTTCTTCCTAGAAATTAATGAGCAACCGGATAGTTGTTCTCTGGAGGTTATAAGAGCTGCATGAAAAGCCGTCTACTGTCAGTTCTGACAGGTGATCGCACGCCTTCGGTATAAGGCAAGCAAACGCCACCCGAAAAAAAGCCCTGTCACCAGGGCCATTTTTCACGATAGTTCAGCAGAGTTCGTTTATGGACACTACGTCTGGCTATCGCCCTCTTCATCTTCATCACCATCCGGCGGATCGACCGGCGAACCATCGTCATCCTCGCCATCGTCCGGATCGCCTGCATCCGCATCGGAGGCCGCCAACATCAACTCGCCCTGCACGACCTGCCCACTCGATGCGTGCTGATCATGCTGATCGCATTCCGCCCACGCGATGGTGGAACCCAGGGACAACATCACCAAAACCTTCAGCAGCAACATCATGCGTAGAAGCTTATTCATAGCCAATTCCTTCTTTCCGGATAAAGCCGGGGCCCGACGGTGCTCAACAAAATCTAGTTCTGAACAGCCCGGTTCACCAGATAAGACGCCTCCGTACAGCCAGAAATGCCGTCGCTGTACAGAATGGTTTCGAATAAGCGTTATCTCAAAACCAACTAAGCATGCAAACCCTGTGGGAGCGAGCTTGCTCGCGATAGCGGTGGGTCAGCTGACCTGGATGTTGGCTGTGCCGCCGTCATCGCGAGCAAGCTCGCTCCCACAGGTTGGGTCCGCATGATATTGGTGCTAACACCCGCCCTTCTTAAAGCCTTACAGACGTATACCCAATAACAGGGTGCACTAGCCCCAAGGCTACGTTGCCTTGCGCCTTTGCCTACAACTAAGCCAGAATCCGCCCGCTTGTGCGCTTTGGGGTGGGTCTTTATGGTTACCGGGTCGCTGAAATTCAGCGGTCGGGTTTAGCAGCCTGAATCCCTAGACGCATAGAGTTCCGCATTGTTGAGCAGGTGTTGATGCCTGCCATGTAATGGCGGTTGTGCGTGGGAGACCTTCGGGTCTGCCGGCTCTAGGGGTCCGGTCTGCTAACCCGCGTACAGTCGCCACCCTCTTCGTTTAGCAGCGATGTCTGGCGGCTCCATTACCCCTAGGAGCATCACCATGTTCAAAGCCACACCGAACCCACCCGAATCAGACCCCACCTCTGCCTATTCCAGCCTAGACCCGGAAAACCACGAAGCCACTGAGCGGGCGCTCGATTACTACTTGAAGCCGGAACAGGACAAGGCCAAGAAAGAACCGCCAGCGCGCCAGCTTTTCACTGTGGTGGAAGGGGTCGATAGCGAAAGCCTGCTCGCCAACCTCAGCGAAAACCTCGCCTCCGCCAACGCCATGATCAGCGACCTGGCATTCGACCTTGAAGGCTCTCGCCGGCAGGTTGCGATGGGTATTCTTCAGGTGATCGAGATGAGTGAATTGCTGGCGAATCGGGCGCTGGATATCGTCGATCCGCGTTAGCAACAGGCCTCAGATAAAGGCTGGCGAGCAGTGCACCAGCCGCTTTTATGAAAGCTGACCCACCGCTTTCGCGAGCAGGCTCGCTCCCACA
>NZ_JAOSHO010000704.1 GCF_025917275.1 Pseudomonas agronomica
AACAGCAATCAGCAGTCAGCAGTCAGCAGTCAGCAGTCAGCAGTTCAATTGTCAGCGGCACAGCGGGCAATCGCGTGTTTGCGCAGCTTGCGGTAAAGGGTATTGCGGCTGATCCCCAATTGTTCGGCGGTGTGGGTCATGTGCCAGCGCTGGCGCTCCAGTGCATCGAGCAATGCCAGGCGCTCGGCATCTTCCAGTGGGTGGTCAGTCGGGGCTTCAACCTGCGCCACCGGACGCTGGCGGATCATCGCCGGCAAATCCTCCAGCCCGATCCGTCCACCATCACACAACGCAGCGAGGGTACGCAACACATTGCGCAGTTGCCGCACATTGCCCGGCCAGTCGAACCCCAGCAGCGCCTGTCGTGCCGGTTCGTCGATGAAAAACGTTTCGCTCCCGCTCTCCTCGGCCAGCAGGAAATCCAGTAATTGGGATTTGTCGCCGCGCTCGCGCAACGCCGGCAGCGGGATTTCCAAGCCATTGAGGCGGTAGTACAAATCCTCACGGAAGCTGCCATCGCGCACCCGATCGAGCAACTGTCGGTGAGTGGCGCTGATGATGCGTACGTTCACCGCCTCGGGCTCGCCGCCGATGGGCACCACCTGGCGATCCTCCAGCACCCGCAGTAACCGGGTCTGCAAAGCCAGGGGCATGTCGCCGATTTCATCGAGGAACAGCGTGCCGCCGTCAGCCTGTTGCAGCTTGCCGCGCATGCCTTCCTTGCGCGCGCCGGTGAAGCTGCCGCCGCGATAACCGAACAGTTCGCTCTCGATCAGGCTTTCCGGGATGGCTGCGCAGTTTAGGGCGACAAAATGTTTCCCGGCGCGCTGGCTGGCGTGGTGCACAGCCTTGGCGAACGCCTCCTTGCCAGAGCCGGTTTCACCGTGGATCAGCAGCGGCACATCGCGCTCGAACACCCGCAGCGCCTTGCGAAAATGCTCCTGCAACGCAGCATCTCCCAAGCAGATCCCCGGCAGCCGTGCCGGCTCGATCACCTTGAAAGCCGGCGCGACCGGGGCCGGCACGCTGCGTGGCTGGCCGCGCAACACGGCGAACAAATGCCGGCCGTCGCGGGTGCGCAGTGGCCAACTGGCGCTGGCCTGGGCACTGGCCCGGCCCATCAATTCATCCAGGGAACAATCGAAAAAGTCCTCTACCCGCTGGCCAAGCAAGCCGCCACGGATGTGCCCGAGCAGGTTCAACGCGCTCTGGTTCACCGCGCAAATCCGCCCTTCGCCGTCGAACGCCATCAGCCCTTCGCTGAACAGCCCCACGGACTCGGCCTGCAAGTGAAAGCGCAGCAGCCATTGATTGTCGAAGCAACGCAGGAAATAGCAGCTCTCGATCATCTTCGCCGAGAGGTTGACCAGTGCCATGGTGTGGAATTGGCTCTGGCGCGACACGTCCGGCCGGGCCGAGGACACGTCGAGCACCGCCAGCAATTCGCCCTGGGGATCGAAGACCGGGCTGGCCGAGCAGGTCAGGCCGGTGTGGCGGCCGCGGAAATGTTCTTCCTGGTGGATGGTCAGGGCCTGGCGCTCCACCAGGCAGGTGCCGATGCCGTTGGTGCCTTCGCAGGCTTCGCTCCAGTCGGCGCCGAGCCAGAGGCCGGCCCGCTCGAAAATCTTGCGTTCGCTGGGAGCGGTGACGCAATTGAGGATCACGCCTCGGGCGTCGGTCAGCAGCACTGCGTGGCCGGCGCCGGAGAGCTGTTGATGCAGGCTGGTCATTTCCGTGCCGGCGATGTGCAGCACCTGTTGCAAGCGTTCGCGGCTTTCCAGCACCCGACCGTGCTCGAGCACCGTCGGCGCCAGGTTCTGGGCCGGGTCGAGGTGATAGTCCTCGAGGCAGCGCAGCCAGGAACGGGCAATCGACGGATCGCTGCCAGGCCCCTGCAAATGGGCCTTGCCCTGGGTGACCGTCAGGACTTGCTGGGCATGGCGACTCAAGTGATTGCTGTGCATTTTTTATTATTCTCCCGAAGGTGATGGCCTTGCTGGGGTAATGGTCGAATAGCTATCGTTTGTCGGAACTCGCCCCGTAGGA
>NZ_JAOSHO010000705.1 GCF_025917275.1 Pseudomonas agronomica
GTAATGCAAAGCGTTGCGCAACAGGTTACCCATGACAGCCGTGAGAAAAGTGGCGTTATACGGTGTATCAAGGGGCTGCCCCGGTTCGAGGATCAACGTCAGCCCCTTGGATTCGATAGGTGCACGCCATACACCGAGCAGGTTTTCCGCGACCTGCCCAAGCGTCAAGCGAGGCGCCATGCCGTTGTCTTCACGCTGGGCCCGGGCGAGCATGAGGAAGGTCTGCACCAATTCGCGCATTTCTTCACTGGCCCGGTTGATGCGTTCAACCTGAGTGCGACCCCGCTGGTCCAGCGCCGGATTCTCCAGCAACAATTCACAGGACGTGGCCAGGACCATCAATGGTGTGCGCAACTCATGGCTGACGTCACTGGTAAACAACCGTTCACGGGTCAAGGCTTGGCGCAATCGCCCCAACGTAGCGTCGAACGCCACGGCGAGCTCGCCCACTTCATCAGCGGCATAGTCCGGGGCCAGCGGTGGCGCGAGTCCGAGGAGCTGGTCGCGATGCCGCACCTGGCGGGCCAGGCGCACGACCGGCGCCATCACCCGACGGGCCAACACCCACCCCAGGAACACAGCCAATGCGAGGCTGAGCACGAAGCCCACCAACACCACGGCGAACAGGACCCGTTCACGCTCCTCGAAATCGCTCTGGTCCTGCAGCAACACGTAATGCCGACCGTCTACGATCTCCACCATCGCGTGATAGGACAGTTGTTCGCGAAACACCTCGTGAAAGCCGCGATCGAGGTGACGCAAATCCTTGGGTAATTCGAAATCACCCTGACCGCCGCTGAAATAGAACAACTGGTCGGGTTCGGGCCGGTGGCTCCAGTCGGAAACGCTGTCCATCAACAGCAGGCGTTGCAAGTCGCCGCCCAATCCGGCGGAAATCAGTTTCTCTTCCACCAGATGGACCGTCGCGATGATGCCCAGGGCAAAAGCCCCCGCCACCAACGCGCTCATCAACGCGAACGCGATGATGATCCGCTGGGCAAGGCTTTGCTTAAACTCCATCGCGGCCCTCGGCCAAGCGGTAACCGACGCCGTGCACCGTTTGCAGCAGCGGTTTTTCGAACGGTTTGTCGATCACTTGTCGCAGTTGATGAACGTGGCTGCGCAGGCTGTCGCTGTCCGGGCAATCGTCGCCCCACAACGCTTCCTCGAGAATTTCGCGACGCAGCACATGAGGACTTTTCTGCATCAATACCGCCAGCAACTTGAGCCCCACGGGGTTGAGCTTGAGCAGCTTGCCTTCACGGGTCACCTCCAGGGTATCGAGGTCATAGCTCAGGTCGCCAACTTGCAAGGCGCGCCGGCCACCGCCCTGGGCGCGACGCATGACCGCCTCGATCCGCGCCGCCAGCTCCGACAAGGCAAAAGGCTTGACCAGGTAATCGTCGGCCCCGGACTTGAAGCCCTGCAAGCGATCATCCAGTTGGTCCCGCGCGGTGAGCATGATCACCGGTGTGTCGCGCCGGGCGTCTTCGCGCAAACGCTTGCACAAGGTGTAGCCGTCGATGCCCGGCAGCATGATGTCGAGCACGATCAAGTCGTAATGTTCGGTCGCGGCCAGGTGCAACCCCGACAAACCGTCCTGGGCACAATCGACGGTGTAACCCTTGAGCCCAAGGTAATCGGCCAGGTTGGCCAGGATGTCACGGTTGTCTTCAACCAATAGAATTCGCATGGGCATCTCCTGCGTATACGGTTAACAGCCGTCTTGGCCCGCGCAGCTTACGGCCAATGCCGACCCACGGCTAGGGCTGGAAGCAGCGGCGAAAGCAACGGCTTTGTACAACGAAATAATTAATAAGTTTTTCACTATCGGTTCACAACCTGACTACAGTGGGGGGGCGACACTCGCGCGCCATCAGATTGATATAAAAAAGGATGTTGTAAATGGACTTTCTAAAAACGGCGCCTATGCGTTTTCTGTTGCTTATCGCCAGCGCCTGGCTGGCGGTATTCCTTTTGACCCGAACCGTTCTGCTGCTGACTCACTTGGATGAGGCCGGCGGCGCC